>NZ_NXLS01000002.1 GCF_003364315.1 Helicobacter ganmani
AAATACATTACAAAAGTTAAAGAACATTTTTACTCTAAAGATTTTTAGCGCAAAAAAGGAAGCAAAATTATAGCAAAGAAAACTTAAGGGGAGGTTAAAGGGGGGAGGGGCTAAGAAAAAAGTGGTAAGATTTAGAGAATTGATAAAAATTATTTAAAAAATATTAGTAAATTATTATTATGAAACTTGACAATATAAGACTAAAGTTATATAATTTTGGCAATTTTAAACCAAGGAGTTTTTATGAATATCTTAGAAAAATTAACCAATACCTTACAAGAAACATTGGAACAAGGGGCTTCTCTTGCATTGCATAACAAAAATCAAGAAATTGAGCCGATTCATCTTTTTTGGGCAATGCTCACACATACTAACTCTTTATTAAACCAAGCTCTTAACCGCTTAAATTGCGATAAAAATGCATTAGAATTGGAAGCGAAAAGTCTTGCAGGTAATTTACCCAAAAGTAGCCAAGTCAGCAAGGAAAATTTAAGAATCTCAAAAAACCTACAAGAACTACTTAATACCGCTGATGGCTTGGCTATAAGTAATGGAGATTCCTATATTGCACTAGATACTTTTATTCTAAGCGCATTACAACACGATTCTATTAAACAGCTTTTTAGCAAATATTTGGATATTAATGAGCTAAAAAGGACTTTTGAAACAATGCGTGCAGGGGCGAAAATTGACTCACAAAGCGGTGATGAGAATTTAGAATCGCTAGAAAAATTTGGCATTGACTTAACCCAAAAAGCCATTGAGGGCAAACTAGACCCTGTTATCGGTAGAGATGAAGAAATAACCCATATGATGCAGATTCTTATCCGCAAGACGAAAAACAATCCGATTTTACTTGGAGAACCTGGGGTTGGAAAAACTGCGGTTGTAGAGGGGCTTGCGCAAAGAATCGTAAAAAAAGAAGTTCCGATATCTTTGCAGAATAAACGCGTCATTGCTCTTGATATGAGTGCTTTGATTGCGGGTGCAAAGTACCGCGGAGAGTTTGAAGATAGACTTAAAAAAGTTATTGATGAAGTCAAAAAAAGCGGAAATATTATTTTGTTTATTGATGAAATCCATACCATTGTAGGTGCAGGCGCGAGTGAGGGAAGTATGGACGCTGCAAACATTCTTAAACCCGCCCTTGCTAGAGGAGAATTACACACCATTGGCGCAACAACCCTTAAGGAATATCGCAAATACTTTGAAAAAGACGCTGCTTTGCAAAGGAGATTCCAACCCATAACTTTAAATGAGCCCAATGTGAATGAAGCCTTGCAAATTTTACGCGGAATCAAAGAGAGATTAGAAGCACACCACAATGTAACCATCACTGATAGTGCATTAGTAGCGGCTGCTAAACTCTCTAATCGTTACATCACAGATAGATTCTTGCCCGATAAAGCCATTGATTTGATTGACGAAGCAGCAGCAGAGCTTAAAATGCAAATAGAATCCGAACCTAGCGAATTATCCAAAGTTAAGCGCGAAATAGAATCCTTGCAAGTGGAGAAAGAAGCACTTTTAATGGAAAAAAATGACAAAAACAATATGCGCTTAGAGGAAATCAAAAAAGAAATTGAGAATAAAAATGAGAAAAAGAAAAGCTTGGAAGTGCAGTTTGAAAGCGAAAAACAGGTTTTTAACGATATTGCAAACATCAAAATCAAGATTGACTCTTTGCGAACAGAGAGTGAGCTAGCCAAACGCAGTAGCGACTTCAACAAAGCAGCGGAAATTGATTATGGCAAGATTCCCGAGCTAGAAAAAGAATTGGAATCCCAAAATGCAAAATGGGTAAAAATGCAAGAGGCAGGGACATTGCTTAAAAATGCTGTGCTACCAGAATCTATAGCCGCTGTGATTAGCCGATGGACACAGATTCCGATTAAAAAAATGTTACAAGATGAAAAGGACAAGATTTTAGACATTGAGAACGAATTAAAAAAAGATGTTGTAGGGCAAGATAAAGCACTGCGCGCAATCGCTAGAGCCATTAAACGCAATAAAGCGGGATTAAGTGAGCTCAATCGTCCCATTGGCAGTTTTTTGTTTCTTGGACCCACAGGTGTTGGCAAAACAGAATCAGCCAAAACCCTTGCGCGATTCCTCTTTGATAGCGAAAAGAATCTCATACGAATGGATATGAGCGAATATATGGAAAAACACGCAGCAAGTCGCCTTGTTGGTGCGCCTCCGGGATATGTCGGCTATGAGGAAGGTGGGCAACTCACTGAAGCTGTTCGCCGCAAACCTTATAGTGTCGTGCTTTTTGATGAGATTGAAAAGGCACACCCTGATGTGTTTAATATGTTATTGCAAGTTCTTGATGATGGACGTTTAACAGACAATAAAGGCGTTACGATTGACTTTAGAAACACAATTATTATTTTGACAAGCAATATCGCAAGCAGTGCGATTATGGAGCTAAAAGATGAGCAAGAGCGCGAAAATGCAGTAAAAGATGCATTGAAAAACTATTTCAAACCAGAATTTTTGAATCGCTTAGATGATATTGTGATTTTCAATCCACTTGGATTAGAGCAAATTACATACATTGTGGAGATTTTGTTTAAAGGAATCCAGAAAAAACTTGTTGAGCGCGATATTCACATTACATTAGAGCCAAGCGCAAAAGAGTTTATTGCAAAAGTTGGTTTTGACCCAACCTTTGGTGCGCGTCCGCTCAAACGAGCACTTTATGAAGAGATAGAAGATAGGCTAGCGGATTTAATTTTAGAGGGCAAAATCAAAGAGGGAAGTAAAGTTGCTTTTTATGCACAAAATGATGCAATCCAAACACGCATAGAATAATAGCTATTTTAGGGCATTTTCGCCCTATTTTTAAGATTCTTCATTTTAATTTAATATTTTTTTGCTATCATCACAGCCTTACTTTATTTTTTAATTCGGAGTATAGCGCAGTCTGGCTAGCGCACACCCTTGGGGTGGGTGAGGTCGTGGGTTCAAATCCCGCTACTCCGACCATTCTTTAATTGATTTTATTTATCTCTATTTTATTTATGGAATTGACATTCTAGTATTCTTGATTTGCGAAATCCACATAGAATCTGTTTGCGTTCTCACAAGTGTAATCCAAAAATACCTTTTTATTACAACTCTCTAGTAGTTTTGATTTTTCTTTTACATTTTCAAATCTTAGGTTTGGAGAAACTTTCCTCTAAGAAAACCAAAAAACCCTCTAAGATTTCTAACTCCTTGCGCCATATTGGTGCGTTGCAATGACTTCAAACAACCTTATAAGGTTTCAAATTTGCTCCAAAAAACCTACAACATAATTTTTATCCTCATAATTTTAGATTTCAATGTTGTTTATACGATTCATTAAAAGCAAATATCCTTTCCATATTTATCGTAAATTAGTATAAATTTATGTGATTTCTATAAACTTGTATCCAAAGGAAACATTTATAATCAAGAATCTTGCCACTCCTAAGAGGGTGAAATATACTACGCATTGCAAATGTAAGCAGGCTCTAACTTAAGAATCTCTTTACTATTGTATCTTTAAGATTTCGTCCAACGCACCTTGCACATCTCCACTATAAGTGATTTCATTTGCGCTTGTTTGTTCGTCCCGAAGCACTTTTGGGATTCTATCTTGCTTTTGTATCTCCTCTCTTAATGTCTCCAATTCCGTACTATGATAAGCATAAATCATTTGTGCAGACAACACACCCTTTAATCTTTCAATCTGTTTTAGAAGCTTGATTTCCTCCTCAATGCTTTGAGATTCCAAAGTTACGATGATTTTGCCACTTTCGTCTTTGTAATGGCACTCTGCGCCCTTGATTGCATTGATTTTTCCCCAAAGCGACTCTATGTCCTTCTGTGCGCATAGCACAACGAGACTAGACACATTAAAATCCTCTTGCAATGCCTGCATTTTTACTCCTTAAGATTCCAAATTAAGATATTTTTCCCATCTTCACTGCTAATAAGATGATAATCTGTAAAAATAATATTATTCAATAAACTCGTATGTCCGCTTAAATGCATTATTTCTTGTTTATCTGAAATGCGAAAAACATTAATTTCGCTTTGTTCATTTTGCATATAAGCCCCCAATGTGGAATCCGCACTCATTCCCACACTATACACCAAAAAATTTGCACCAATCCCATAAGATTCCACTTTATTTGTCTGCAAATTCAGCTGATACACACCCACTTTTCTATCTTGCCCTGCGGTGATAAAAGTCATTATATCTCCTACTTTAGCAAGTTTGACTTGATATACATTATCCTTATTTTCACCCTCAAGTTCTGCTATTACCTCCCCACTATCCATTACTCCAAAATACAAAATCCCTGATTCGCACGCTACCACATAGCGATTACTCGGAATCTCTAATGCAAAATCCGAAAAAGAAGCTTCAGAGAGCTGCTTGCGGTAAAGAATCTGTTTTTGCTTTATATCATACAACACAATCTCATTGCTCGCGAGTCCTAAAAAAATTCGCTTTTCATCTACAAAAGCTGCTTTTTTAATATTTAAAGATTCCATATTGGGTAACATCTCCAAATGCCCCTTAGAAAATACAAAAAGATTCTTTGTGCCAAAATTCCCCTCACTATGGATTAAAACTTGCTCTCCAAGCCTATCCACGCTATAAACTTTAGGTGCATAAGATTCTGCATAGAAACTCGTAATATCAGGAAGCTTCGCAAGCAATTTTGGCGATGTTTCATATAACTTTAGCTCCAAAACCTCTCCAAAATCCGTTCCAATCAACAAAGAATCTTTGATGAGATGCGTAACAACAATATTATTTTCTAAAACAATCTTTTTTTGAGGTTGAGAAGTTCCTTCTTTTGTGATATTGGATTCCTCTGAATAAATCACCAAAGGCGATACACATAGAATACATAGGATTACCATAATTTTTTTAAGATAAATTCGCATTCACTTTCCTTTAATTTTCACAAGATTCTAATATTATCGCTCGTGCAGGACAAGCCCCGATACATTCCCCACAACCGATACAATGCTTTTGAATCGCAGGATAAAACAACCCACTAAAAGTAATCGCTTGATTCTTTCCTAGCACACTATAACAAATATCTTTGCAGGTGCAGCATAGGGTTTTATGGTAAGCCAAACAAGTTAGTTCATCAATCTTGAGGACAAAATTCCAATGTGGATTCTGTTCTTTTGCGAGTTGCTCCTCTAGCACACCCTTTGGACAAGCCTTTGCACATTCTCCACAAAGCTTACAACCACTTGTTTCAAAATCTATATAAACTGCATTATGTGATATTTTTAAGATTCCACTTCTGCTTTCTTTGTTATAAATTTCCTCGCATACCTTCACACAAGGCACTTGCAAAGATTCCACAATACATTGCCCACAAAATTTAGAAAAAAGAAAGCGATTGGAATTATAGGGCGGCAAGGGCGCAAAGCCCTCTGATTTTGGCTTTAGCAAAACCGTGAAAAGATCCCTACGATTCCGCATTAATTCACACCCTCATTCACAATATCAATCAGATTGGATTTCGTGCTACCATTTTCTTGACGAAAATCAGGTTCAAACTTATTGACAACCAATGGCGCAGCATTGACTTGTGTAGTATGGCAAATCACGCAATTAAAACGCGTTTCGTCCATTTGCTCTTTTAAATCTTTCTTTTTACGAAAATCATAAAAATGCGATTTAGGCATAGGTGTCGCTTTAACTGCTTCTGCAACTTCAGGCAAATGACAACTTGTGCAAGAATTGTTTTCTTTTGTAATAGGCAACATATCTTCCACAGAATGCGAAATCATAGGAGGCGCATTTTCAAATGCTCTATCAATCAATACAGATTCTCCCGCTGCCTTACCATTATAGTCAAATGCGCTCACTTTCACATTTTCATTAAGTAAAGTGCTTTTACGCAAGCCTATTTCATTCTCACTATAACCGCCTTGACAACCTAAAAATATGAATCCAGCCAATGCCACACTCACAACCATTATTGTTTTGTTAAAATTCATTTTTTCTCCTTTTTAAAATCTAAGAGATTAAACACTAAGGCATTATCTCCACAAACTTCAATACAACGTCCGCAACGCGTGCATTCACCACTTTTTATCACACCACTTTCCTTTCCAATGATTCCTAACACCTGCTTTTCTGGACAGATTTTTTTACACTCCATACAATGTGTGCAAGCCTGCAAATCATATTTGACTTTTAAAATCGCAAAGGAACTAATAAGTGAATAAAATGCACCCAAAGGACAAATATGCCCACAAAATGCGTGTTTTGCTACAAATAAATCCAATAAAAACACTACCAAAACAGCAAAAAATCCAACTCCAAGCCCAAAAATAATCCCGCGATGAAGCATAGAAATCGGGCTAATCACTTCAAATGCTGCGACTCCAAAAATTAAAGAGAGCAATAGACTAAGAGCCAAAAACACATAACGCAAAGAATTTTTCAAATAAACAAGATTTCCCAATGTATCCAAACCAAAAGCCCGTCTTAAAAAAGAGGCAAAGTCTGTTATAAGATTCATTGGGCAGACAAAAGAGCAATAAGCTCTTCCTAAAAACAAACCATAAAGCAATAAAATCAACAAAGCACCAAGCAGTGCGTTTGCCCCAACGATTGAACCTGCAAAAAATAACTGCAAAATCGCATAAGGGTCGCTTAATGGAATCACTCCAAAAACAAGTGAGGAGCTAAGATTACCTTGCAGAATCTTAAAGCTTGTATAATTTCCTAATACATACAAGGCTAATAGTCCTATTTGCACGATTCTACGCAAGAATAAATAACGATATTTTTGCATTACAAATCTCCGTTATTCAAATAATCTTGCACTTTAGAGCCAGAATCGCGTTTAGGGATTCTTTCTTTTGCTTCTTGCAAACGCATTTCATCTTCTGCTTCCCAACCTTTAATATAGTTTGTCCCTACTCTACCAAGTGCTATTTCACGTGGCAGGACAATAATTGCAGCCTTTTCTGTGATACAAGCCTTTTCGCATTTGCCACAACCCGTGCAAACCTCACTTTCCACCACAGGCAAAAGATAAGAATGCTTTCCTGTGCGTTCGTTACGTTTAAGTTCTAGTTTAATGGCTTCACCCAAAAGCGGACAGGCACGATAACAAGCGTCGCACTGAATGCCCCAATATGCGACACAATGCTCCTTATCCACAATCGCAACACCCATTTTAGCAAGATTGATTGCAAGTCCTTTTTCATTAGAGACCAATTTGGAATCCAATGCGTCTGTTGGACAAATCGGCACACAAGGAATATCCTCACACATTTCGCACGGAATCTTGCGTGGTTCAAAATAAGGTGTGCCTATGGGCTTCCCGCTTCCTGCGTCTGCAAGCTTTAAGGTGTCAAAAGGACAAGCCTTTACACATAAACCACATTTAATGCAAGTCTTTAAAAATTCCTTTTCATTCAAAGCACCCGGCGGTCTCAAGATAAGAGGATTTGCCCTGCTTTCTTGCAAAAACGCTCCCCAAACCAAACCACCAAGCCCTATAAGCGCAACCGCTTGTGCGCCACTTAGTAGAAATTTACGCCGATTGGTATTTTGCTGCATTTTATGCCTTATACACTTTTACCGCACATTTTTTGAAATCTGTTTGCTTAGAAATCGGACAAGTTGCATCTAAACAGACTTTGTTAATATAGACTTTTTCGTCAAACCAAGGAACATAAACAAGTCCCATCGGTGGGCGATTGCGTCCGCGCATATCCACATGCGCTTTTACCCTACCGCGTCTTGATTCTATCCAAACCGCGTCATTTTGTTGCACACCAAGCTTTTTACCATCTTCTGGATTCATATAACACAATGCTTCAGGCACAGCACGATAAAGTTCTGGCACACGCATCGTCATCGTTCCACTATGCCAATGCTCTAGCACACGTCCTGTGCTTAACCAGAATGGATATTCTTTGCTTGGCATTTCTGGTGGGTCCATATAAGGACGGAAGAAAATTTTTGCTTTGTTTTTAAGTGAAAACTTCTCTTGTGTTTTTGGAGTTACTAAATCTCCACGTGGAAGCTCTTTACCTGCGCCACCATAAAAGGCAAATTCGCCATTGTTTGCCTTTCTTGCATAATAATCATATTTTGCATTAAACCGCCATTGTGTTTCCTTGCCATCTACGACAGGCCATCGCAATCCTCGCACTCTATGATAAGTATCAAAATCTGCTAAATCGTGTGCGTGCCCTACACCAAACTTACGATATTCCTCCCAAAGATACTTTTGCACGAAGAATCCATAACCCTTAAACACTTCTCCATTACTTCCAACCACTTCGCGCTTATCTCCAAAGACTTCAGAATTTATCGTACCTTTTAACATTGTATCTGTTATTTTGTAGGTAAATGCCTCTTTATTTGCATACAATACATCATAAAGTGTGGAATCCTCATTATATCCCATTGCTTTTGCTGCCTCTAGCACATTGGGAAGTGTCAATTTATCATTAATCTTTTTCTCACCCCAAACTTCTTTGAGTTTAAATCGTTTAGAAAATTCCATCATCTGCCAAGTATCACTCATTGCCTCGCCTTGTGGAAGAACTTGCTGTTTCCAATGCTGGGTTCTACGCTCTGCATTTCCATAAGCACCCCATTTTTCATAAATCATTGCCACAGGTAGAATCAAATCCGCAACTTTTGCGCTAATGCCCGGATATGCGTCAGAGACAACAATAAAGTTATCCATTTCTCTAGCAGCCTTAATCCAATGGTTTGCATTGGCAGTATTTTGCCAAGGATTATTCACATGCACCCACGCCCATTTGATTTTTCCATCTTCAAGATTCCGCATAATTTGCATAAAATGTGCGCCCGGTTGTGGATTGATTGTTCCGTTTGGAAGTTTCCAAATCTTTTCTGTCATTGCTCTGTGTTTTGGGTTTGCTACTACCATATCTGCAGGTAATCGGTGTGAGAATGTTCCTACTTCCCTAGCTGTTCCACACGCACTAGGTTGTCCTGTAAGAGAAAATGCACCGCTTCCCGGTTTTGCTTGTTTGCCAAGCAGCATATGCACCATATAGCTTTGCTCATTAACCCAAGTTCCTCGCGTATGTTGATTCATTCCCATTGTCCAAAAACTCACAATTTTGCGATTTTTATCAATATAATATTGCGCAAGTTGTTTAAGTTTGTCTTTAAAAGATTCTAAACTTTCGCTTGAATCGCCTTTTGCGAGTTTTGCAACAAAGTCAAGCGTGTAAGGTTCTAGGGCTTTTTTGAAATCCTCAAAAGAAATTTCCCAATGATTTCCTGCAGCCGCATTGTGTCTGTTTTCCATTGTATCGCCCGCTTTCATACCAAGATACGCAAGCGTTACACCCTCTGCTTCACTGACGATTTTAGATTTTTCTTTTGCTGCAGTATCTAGCTCTGCCACTCCGTATTTCGCGTGTTTAATATCTGTGCGCAACCCATAACCAATATCTGCAAAACCTGTTGTAAAGATACAATTTTTCTTAACAAAATTCCAATCAATTGCGTTTGGATAATTATAAACAATCTCATGTGCAATGTAATTCCAAATTGCCAAATCCGTGTGTGGAGAAAACACAATTTCAATATCTGCCAAATCTGAAGTTCTATTAGAATAAGGTGTAAGATTAATCACTTTTACCTTATTTGGATTGGTGAGTTTTCTATCTGTAACCCTTGCCCAAAGAATCGGGTGCATTTCTGCCATATTCGCACCCCAAGTAACAATCGTATCGGTTAGCTCAATATCATCATAACAGCCTGCTGGCTCGTCAATCCCAAAAGTCTCCATAAACCCAACAACCGCACTTGCCATACAATGACGCGCATTGGGATCAATATTGTTACTTCTAAAGCCACCTTTAATGAGCTTCACAGCTGCATAACCTTCTTGCACAGTGTATTGCCCAGAGCCAAACACTCCAATTCCTGTTGGTCCTAATTCATTGTATGCTTTTTTAAATTGTGCTTCCATTACATCAAAGGCTTTTTGCCAACTCACAGGTTGGAATCGCCCTTTCTTGTCAAATTCACCTTTAGAATTTACGCGCAAAAGCGGTTGAGTTAGCCTATCTGCACCATACATAATTTTAGCATTAAAATATCCTTTAATACAATTTAACCCACGATTTACAGGGGCTGCGGGGTCTCCCTTAATCGCAACAATTTGTTCGTCTTTGGTCGCCACCATAATCCCACAGCCTGTTCCACAAAATCTACAAACAGATTTGTCCCATTTCCAGCCACCTTCTGCTTCTTTTGCTGCTGCTAGAGCATTGCTTGGCAATGCAATTCCAACCGCACTTGCTGCACTTGCTGCTGCTGCCGTTTTTAAAAATTCGCGTCTATTGTATGCCACAAAAGCCTCCTTAAACTTAAGATTTAGCATTTTTAATGCAAAAAAATTATAGCGATTTTGTCTCATTTAAGAATTGATTTAGGTCAATATATACTTTTTTATATTTCGTATTTTGTGGGCTTTAAAAGCTTTGTGATATGTCAATTTTAAAAAACAAAGTGTTTTGCTTATGCAATAACACAGCAGAATTGTCTGATATTTGCAAAAAGATTGCTATAAAAGCTAAAGTCTCTTGCAATCACAAAAATTTAAAGATGATAGGAAGTATTAATTACAGATTGCTTCGTCGCTTCATTTCTCGCAATGATGAGGCTGCCTTGCTAAAAAAATGAGTAAAACTTCGTGGTTTGGTTTGCTCTAGAATCCTAGAGACAAAAGCTTGTTCAAAGATTCGTTTGCTAGGATATTCCAATGCGCTCAATCTTGCGTTTGGTTTGGTGTTATAATAAACACAACCCGTATCAATTGCAGCAAAATTTTCTGTTATCAATACTTCTTTTTGCACATCGTGTCCAAACACATTAAACACTCCATATTTCTTTTTTGCTTCCTTTTGTGGATTGTGCATTTTAAGTCTGCTCCAAGTAAGAGCTTGGGATTCTTTTTTGCGCGTTTTATAATAGGGTAACCCGAATCCGTGCGTAACAAATAATTTCCTCCCTTCCTCATCGCATAAGTCAATTTCCAAGAATCGCGGCAATTCTGTAAGCCATTCTAAGTGCTCGTGGATTTTGCGCAAGCCACCATATCTCCGATAGCTTTCCATTGTTTCATAGCCCCCATTACTAATCCACACGCTTCCTCTACCACTACTTGGAATCTTATGGTAATACTCTAGCATTAGCTCTTCGTGATTTCCAAGCACACAAGCAAACTGATTGGAGATTGCTAAGTCAATTACTTCACAACTTTTATTTCCCCTATCAATCAAATCACCCGTTAAAATGATTTGTGATTCCCACTTTTGCGGTAATTTTTCAATCAACAAACACAAAGTATCAAAGCAACCATGCACATCGCCAATAATATAGACAGGCTTAGAGTTATCCAACTGACTTATTCCCAACTTTTAACTTCCCTAACATCTTTAAAAATTAGAATCCGATTGCAGAAAGCATGAAATAACAAACTGCACTAAAAATAGCAGATGCAGGTACGGTGATAACCCACGCAGCAATAATTTTGTTTATCGCAGAACGTTTGACAAGTTCCTCTTGATAGGCTTCTTTTAGCCTTTTTTGCTCTTTCTTCTTCAATTCTGGAATATCAATATTTTTTTGCGTCCCTTTCGTTTTTTTGTGGTCAATGCTTTTAAGAATTGCTCTTTTTCTACGAATAGAAGCATTGCGAAATTTATCCAAAAATTCTTTAACCTTTTCGTTATCTTCTCCCTTGCGAGACTCTAAAATCTTTAACTCCATCTCTTTGTATTGTCGTTTTAGATGTTCGCGCAAAAAACCTATTCCAAAGACTGCACCAATTGCGATATGAGTAGAGCTTACAGGCATTCCCAATTCACTTGCAACCAACACAGTCAAAGCCGCACTCATTGCAATACAATAAGCACGCATCTGGTCTAATTCTGTAATTTCACTACCCACCGTGCGAATGAGTCTTGGTCCAAAAAGCGCAAGCCCAATAGAGATTCCAAGCCCACCAATCAACATAATCCAAAAGGGCACACTGATTTGGCTAGCGTCAAATGCAACTTTCAAAGCACTATTAATTGCCGCTAATGGTCCAACAGCATTTGCCACGTCATTTGCGCCGTGTGCAAAGCTCAAGAGTGCCACCGCAAAAATCAAAGGAAGAGTAAAAAGCTTGTTAATTTCTTCTTTTTTATTTTCTAGTCCCTCTAAAGCTTTCTTGATGATAGGTTTCACAACAAAATAGACTACAATAGCAATAAAAATGCTAATACCAAATGCGATTTGCGGCTCCAATTGAATGACATGCTTTAAACCTTTGTTGATTAGATATAAACTAAATGCCCAAGTCATAAAAGCTATCAAGTAAGGCACGATATTTTCCGCTGATGTTTTCTTGTTTTTTTTGTAGGTAATGGTATGTTTAATAAAAAACAATAGAATTGCGGCAATCACTCCACCCATTATAGGAGAAATTACCCAACTGCTTGCAATTTTACCGAGTGCAGTCCAATTCGCCACACCAAATCCACCTGCTGCGATTCCAGCTCCTAGAATTCCTCCAACAATAGCGTGTGTTGTAGAAACAGGCGCACCAATCACAGTGGCAATATTTAACCAAATTGCACCAGAAATTAATGCTGCGAGCATCAAAGTAACAAACTGACTAGAATCACCAATGGCATCTGCAGAAATAATCCCTTTACTTACCGTGCCGACGACTTCTCCACCCGCAATCAATGCTCCTAAAATCTCACATATTGCCGCAATAATAATTGCGCCTGTCATTGTCAAAGCTTTAGAACCAACAGCTGGTCCCATATTGTTTGCTACATCGTTTGCACCAATATTTAGTGCCATATATCCACCTACAATTGCTGCAAATCCTAGTAAAATCGGATTCGTAACGCTCTCTGCAAAAGCAACCATTACGATAATAGCAAGGACAAATACAAAGATTATGCTTACTTTTTGCAAACCCTCTTTGTTTATCTTGAACCCTTTATCAGGCTGTAAAAAACTCTCCATACACTCTCCTTAAAGAATATTGCAAAATTTAACATATATCAATACCTTTATAATTATAGCATAGTTTGACCTAACAAATTATTAATTTTAAACAAATTTTCAGAATCTTGCTTTTATTTTGTCTTGGTTTTTTGGGATTCTATTCTAGCATATTCTTCAACATTTCACTTATACGCTTACCATCTGCAACCTCTCCTAATGCCTTGCTTGCAACACCCATAATTTTTCCCATATCTTTTTTGGATTTTATTCCTAATTCATTCAAAATTTTCTCCAATGCTTTGCGCAAATCCTCATCATTGAATTGTTTTGGTAAATATTCCATAATCATTTGCATTTCAAAATTTTCTTTTTGATAGAGATCTTCTCGCCCTGCCTTTTGATAAGCTTCTGCTGCTTCTGCTCTTTGTTTATAAGCCTTTTTAAGAATCAAAATGACATCTTTATCCTCCAAAACTTTTCTTTCATCTACCTCAATTTGTTTGAGCGCACTACTCAGCATTCTAAGCGCATCACGTTTTTCTTTATGATTCTCTTTCATTGCGCTTTTAATATCATTTAAGATTCTTTCTTTGATTGCACTTGACATTCTTAAACCCTTTATTTTGGAATGAGCTTTGCTTAACTCTTTTAAAACTTTAGGATTATACCTAAAATTCACATAAGGAAATGCTATGAAATATAGAATCGTCTTTTTCCGTACTTTGTCGTTTATGTCCTATTTTATGATTGGATTATTGTTTGTAGGTTGTGCCACGACAGACCCACAAATCTCGTTTCGCCCCCCAGCCTATGTAGAAGAGCTACCACCAAAAGAAGAGGAAGATAATTTTGGCAATCCGGGAAGTATTTTTGGGCAAGGAGATAATTTGCTATTTTCTGACCGCCGCGCAATGCAACTTAATGATTTAGTAACCGTAATTATCAATCAAACAGCACAAGCAAGCTCTACTGCCAATAAGAATCTTAATGAAACTTCCAACTCCAATTTGACAGCACCTGGAATCACTTTTGGAGGACCAAGCAGTACCATTGCCAAGCTAACAGGCAAGCTAAACAATCTTACACAATTCGGCATTACAAGTGGCGACAATACTTCAGCTTATCAAGGAACAGGTTCTCAAAACAGACAAGAAACTTTTTCCACAACGATTGCAGCGCGTATTATCAAAGTAATGCAAAATGGCAACTATTTCATTGAAGGTAGCCGCGAAGTGTTGATTAATGGCGAAAAACAAATCATTCACTTAAGTGGCGTTGTGCGCCCGACAGATATTGCGCGCAATAACACCATAGAATCCCAATACATTGCCGACGCAAAAATTATGTATGATACACAAGGCGAGCTAAAGAAAAGCACAGAAAAAGGTTGGGGAACAAAACTTATTGAATCCATGTGGCCTTTTTAAGACAAATTTTGTCTTGATTTGCTAAAATACGCAAATTTATTTACAAAGGATTTGCGTGCAAACACAACATTTCATCGGAACACGTGGGGGACAAGACTTAGCATTTACCTTTAAAGATGCAGTTTTAAATCCTAATGCTGCATTTGGGGGGCTTTATACAGCCAAAAAATTACCAAAATTTGACGAAGATGTAATTAAAGAATTCAGTCAGCTAACTTATGAGGAATTAACACAAGAGATTTTTCATCGTTTAGGGCTTAATGTGCATAAAGAACTCTTAGAGGAAGCACTTAGCCTTTATGAAGATTTTGACAATTCTACCACTCCAGCACCCCTTTATTCTGTGCATCCTTATCTCAATATCCAAAAGCTTTATTGCGGACCTACGCGTGCCTTTAAAGATATGGCATTGCAACCATTTGGAGTTTTGTTTGGCGGTTTTTTAAGAGAATCCAAAAAAGAAACTGATTACCTTATTTTGGTAGCAACTAGTGGCGATACAGGACCTGCAACTTTGCAAAGCTTTGCCAATAAGCCGCAGATTAAAGTTGTCTGCATTTACCCAGAGGGTGGGACAAGTGAAGTGCAGCGACTACAAATGACGACTATTAATGCAGAAAACATAAAGGTTTTTGGCATTAAAGGAGATTTTGATGAGGCACAAACCTTGCTTAAAGATCTGCTTAAAGACCCAAGATTTAATGCGATTTTAAAATCCAAAAACATTGCTTTAAGTGCCGCAAATAGCGTCAATTTTGGTAGAATTGCATTTCAAATTATTTATCATGTTTATGCAAGCTTGCAAATCTTTAAAATCAATCATCAAAAAATTCATATTATCGTCCCAAGCGGTAACTTTGGTAATGCTTTGGGGGCATTTTATGCAAAACTAATGGGATTCCCAATTGAACGCATTTGGATTGCGTCTAATGCCAACAATGTTTTAACGGAGTTTATTAAAACAGGCGTTTATGACATTTCAGAAAAATCCTTGCAAAAAACCTATTCACCCGCAATGGACATTCTAAAAAGCTCCAACATTGAACGCATATTATTTACTTTATTTGACGCACAACGCACAAGAGAGCTTATGGAATCACTAGAACAAAATGGTAAATATAGCCTAACTAAAGAAGAGCTTGCGTGGGTACAAACTTACTTTAGTGCCACAAGTTGTGATGATAATTACTGCCTCAATATAATGAAAACTTACGCCCAAAAAGGCTATATCCTAGACCCGCATACGGCTTGCGGATTCAAAGCATTTGAGGAAATCAAAGTTAAATTTCCAAACACTCCTTGTGTGCTTTGCTCCACTGCAGAATGGACAAAATTTGCTCCCACATTAGCTAAAGCACTAGATTTGGGAGATTTAAGCGACAAAGACGCGTTAGAGCAAATTTCTAAAGCCTATAAAATCAATATTCCAAAACAAATCTTTACACTCTTTAATCAACAAGAAGTTCATAAGGAGGTTTTCAGTAAAGAAGTTTTAGGTGAAAAAATTCTAGAATGGCTATAAGGAATCTTTAATGCTATATTTCTCTGATTTACTTTTAAAATTACAACAATTTTGGCGCGAACAAAATTGCCTCATTATCCAACCTTATGATATTCCCGCAGGTGCAGGCACTTTTCACCCAGCTACTATGCTTAGAAGTTTGGATTCTAAACCTTGGAGTGTAGCTTATGTTGCACCTTCTCGTCGTCCTACAGATGGACGCTATGGAGAGAATCCTAATCGCCTAGGCAGTTATTATCAATTTCAAGTGCTCATCAAGCCAAGCCCAAACAACATTCAAGAATTATATTTAAAAAGCTTAGAATATTTAGGCTTGAATCTCAAAAACCACGATGTGCGATTCGTAGAAGATAATTGGGAATCTCCAACGCTTGGGGCTTGGGGCTTAGGTTGGGAAGTTTGGCTAGATGGTATGGAAGTAACACAATTTACTTATTTTCAACAAGTTGGAGGGATTCCTTGCGACCCTGTGGCTGTTGAAATCACCTATGGAACAGAGAGATTGGCAATGTATCTACAAGGCATAGAAAATGTCTTTGAAATTGCTTGGAATGAAAATTATACCTATGCAGATGTGCATTTAGAGGGTGAATATGAATTTTCAAAATACAATTTTGAAGTCGCAGATACCGCAATGCTCTTTGAATTTTTTGCCAAAATGCAACAAGAGGGAAGCCGTGCGTTAGAAGCGGGATTACCTCTGCCTGCTTATGATTGCGCTATGCTTGCAAGCCATTTATTCAATGTATTAGACGCACGCAAAGCAATTTCTGCAACAGAGAGGCAAAATTATATTTTAAAAATCCGCGAACTCTCTAAATCTTGCGCAACTCTCTATAAAGAGCAAGAATCCTTGCGTCAAGAGCGTCTCAAACTTGCAAAGCAAAAATCCAATGAAACAGCATAATCTTGCTACCATTCTAAATTTTTTGGACACCTTAAGTCCTTTTGCCCTGCAAGAATCTTGGGATAATTCTGGATTGATTCTAGGCACACCACAACACAATTTTGAAAAAATTTATTTAAGCTTAGAAGTAACAGAATCTATATTAGAACAAATGGAGCGAGATTCTTTACTTATCACGCACCACCCATTGATTTTTAATCCACTTAAAACATTAGTTTTTGAGGATTACCCTGCTAAACTTTTACGATTAGCCATTTTAAAAAACATTCAGCTCGTTGCAATGCACACGAATTTCGATAAAACACATTTTGGCAAATATATTGTCCAAGAGATTCTAAAAATCCAAGAATTTGAACAACAAGATTTTGTTGTTTATTTTCAATGGAGAGGCACTTTGGAATCTCTTTGTGCGCATATCAAAAACAAACTTTCTCTCAAACAACTAAAAATTACAGAATCACAGAATTTGCATTGCCAAAATATTGCTCTTGTTACAGGCAGTGGTGGGGGATTCGTGCGCCATCTTGCTAAGATAGATTGTCTCATTACGGGAGACATAAAATACCACGAAGCAATGGAAGCCATTATGCGCAATTTTCATCTTATAGATTGCGGACATTATGAATTAGAGCATTATTTTGGAAAAATTTTATTGCCTCTTTTGACAAATCAAGGCTATAAAGCTATAATTTTAGATTCGCAAAATCCCTTTAATTTTGTCTAAATTTTTAACCTTTGGAGCTATGATATGAACAAGCATTTAAGTCAATTAATTGAAATTGCAAATCTTGATAAAGAAATTGATTCTTTTGAGCCTCGCATTAAAGAAGCAAAAAAAGAACTCAATTGCATTGAGGAAGAAGAAGAATCCCTTAAGCACGAAGTGGAAGAACTTGAAAGTGCTTCACGTGATATTTCACTTTCTATTGCCAAAAATGAAAATCATTTGGAAGATCTATCGCTCAAACTAGAAGAAATCGCAAACAAAGCTAAACTAATTAAAACAGAAAAAGAAAGTAAAGCCTTAAGCCTAGAAGAAGAATTAGCTAAAGAACAAATCACTTTTGCCAATGAAGAAATTGCTCGCTTAAATACATTGATAGAATCCAAAAAAGATTCTATTGATACTTTAAAAGAAAAAATCAATACTTTACAAATCCATCAGAAAGAAATTGCCCAAAAAGTAGAGGCAGAGGTTGAACAAGTTAAAGAAGAGCAGAAAAAAGTCTTTACTCAAAAAGAATTGCTTGTCAGTAAAATGGACCAAAAAATTATTTCATTCTATGAAAAAATACGCAAATGGGCAAAAAATACGAGTGTCGTGCCTATTACGCGCCAAGCGTGTGGCGGTTGTTTCATTCGCATTAATGACAAAATCTATTCTGATGTGATTCGTTCAGACGATATTATCACCTGCCCACATTGCGGTAGAATCCTTTATTTTCAAGAAGAAAACGCATAATAAAGAATGAAATGTTTTATCGGCATTTATTATTTTATGCTGTGTATTGCGCATTTTTGTGCTATACCTTTTTTATATTTTTTAAGCTTTAAACCAAAATATCGCTTTTCTCTTAAAAAACGTTTTTTTATTCCAGATTCTTTGTTTCCAGACGCAATGGGATTCAAAATCCATTGGCTGCACGCCTGTTCGTTTGGAGAAGTCAAATCTCTACAAGTCATCATAAAATCTCTTAGCAAACAACTTTCAAATAGCGAAAAAATTTTGCTCACTACGACGACACAAACAGGCTTTTATTTGGCATGCAAACTTTATCCGCAATGCCTTGTGCGTTATTTGCCTTTTGAGACTCTGATTCCCTTTTGGCTACACAAAATCACCCTTGCAAGTTTAACTTTAGTAGAAGCGGATCTTTGGCTAATGCCCTTAGTATGCGCAAAATCAAAAGGAGCGCAAACTTTTTTGATTAATGCAAGAATTTCTCAACATTCCTTTCCAAGCTATCAAAAATTCCGATTCTTTTATCGCAGACTCTTTAGCCTCATTCATCAAATATTTTGCCAAACGCGTTTGGATAAAGAACGACTTGAAACATTAGGAGCTAAAAATATTAATGTTTTAGGGAATCTAAAGTTAGCTGAGATTCCACAGGTTACCACCCATTATTCTTGCCCCAAACAACCTTTATGGGTTATTGCTAGCACGCATCACAAGCACAATCAAAGTGAAGAAGTTTTGATTTTAGAAGCGATTTTGGAAGCTTTTTTCAAAAAAGAGGGTTTTATCCATTATACAGAATCCACTCCGCATTTTTTGTTTGCTCCCCGCCACCCAGAAAGGTGTTTGGAGGTAGAAAGGCAGTTAAATCAAATTTTGGATTCCTATGCTTTACCTCATCTCACTAAAACTTCAGAATTAGGGATACAAGAAGCTCTCAACACCCCCTTTATCCTATTGGATTCTTTAGGAGAACTCCATAATCTTTATGCGGTTGCGCAGGGGGTTATCTTAGGAGGAAGTTTTTTAAAAAGTATTGGGGGGCACAATCCAATAGAGCCTGCCTTTTTTCAAACCAAACTGATTAGCGGACCTTATATTTTTAACCAAAAAGCCCTATTTGCAAGCCTTCAAAACTATACTTTATGCAAGATTCAAAGCCTCTCCAAAGTTTTGCAAAAACACGAAATCCTAAAATCTGCAAAGATTACCAAGAAATTCAATTCCTCAAGCATTATTCAAGCCATTTTATCCACAAAGGATTCCTAGTGAAAAATCAAAAATCCCAAAAAATACAAACGCCTAAGCTAACCAAATCAAACCCGCAAAGCAATCCCAAGATTCCAATCAATGCGCAAAAAGCTTATAAACTTTTAAGCCTACAAGAAAATATTTCTAATAACGAAGCTAAAAATCTTATTGATAGAGGACTTGTAAGCATTAATGGTAAAAAACTACGCATTGCACGCGCACTTCTTGCACCTCAAACAAAATTCAAAATTCAAACCCCCAATAAGATAATTGAAATTTTTAGAGATTCGCAAATCTTAGCCCTTGAAAAGCCTGCATTTTTAACGAGTGAGGAGATTGCTAGCTCTTATCCAGAATGGGTTTTACTCCATAGGCTAGACAAAGAAACGAGTGGCATTTTATTGCTTGTGAAAAATCAAAGCGCATTCCATTTAAAAGCAAAAGAATCTTTCAAACAAATGCAAGTCAAAAAGCATTATATCGCCATTGTGGAGGGTATCATAGAGGAAGAATGCGAAATTACAGCCCCTCTACTCATCAAAAAAGGAAAATTTGCTAGAGTTACGATTGGCAAAAAAGGCGAGGGACACAAGGCAATCACACGAATTCGTCCTCTAGAAATTTCTGGCAAAAAAACCAAAATAGCCGTGGAGATTCAAACAGGCAAAACTCATCAAATCCGTGTGCATTTAGCACATCTTAAGCATCCGATTGTAGGCGATACATTTTATGGGGCAAAACCCGCTAATCGTATCTTGCTACACGCCGAATCCATTGCGCTTTTAGACTACAATTTCACTTGCCCTCCGCCAAAAGAATTTATTTTTATGGATAATGTATAAGATTCCGCAAGCCTAAATATTTAAAATTTATAAATTCAACTTGTATTTATAAATTTTTGATACAATTTCTCTTTAAAACATTATTCATTTATAATCAATTTAGGAACTCTTATGTATCAAACTTCCAATCATTCACTCGCAAATTCTCCTTTCTTGAGTACGCAAATAGAATCTTTTATCCAAAGACTAACCCAACAAGACAAATGCTTCACTTACGAATTTTCTGCTCCTGCTAGTTTTGACCTTGAGCCACTTTTTGACGCATTACATCAAGCACAATTTCTTAATAAACTAGACGCATTTATCTGCACAGATTCTCCTTTGGGCAAACTCAAACACAGCGCAATTTTGGCAAGTTTTAAGCTCCAAAACACCTTTAAGATTCCAAGCATTACAACAATTTCTATGCGAGATAAAAACACGCTTGCTTTACAAAGCGATATTTTAGGAATGAATAGCCTTGACTTACGGATGATTCTAGCATTGACAGGAGACCCTTTGCGGCTTGGCAACCAACCGCAAGCTAAAGGAGTTTTTGAGGGAAATAGCCTCTTGCTTCTTAGAATCATTGAAGCACTCAATCAACAAAGGGATATTAATGGTACTGCGCTAAGTGGCAATTCTAAGCCCATTTACCCTTTTTGTGTCTTAAACTCCTATGCAAACAAAAAAGAGAATCTTTACCGCAAAATGCAAGAAAAAATCCAAAATGGTGCGCAAGCTATTTTTACTCAACCTATTTATGACTTAAATATCGCGCAAGAACTCTTAGAATGGTGTGAAAAAATCAATGCACACAATGATACAAAATGCGCGTTAGTCTTTGGATTCTTTCCTATTTTTTCCTACAAAACTGCTTTATTTTTACATCATAAATTACCCGGCGTATTCGTCCCTATGGCTTTGCTTGAAGAGATGCAAAAAGCAAACAAACAAAATACAGAATCGCAAGTGGGATTAGAAAAAAGCCAAACATTGTTTTCAAATCTTTATCAATTGCACCAAAAATTTCACTTTATGAGTGCAAATAAACCCCATTTGATTGCAAAAATTATTTGCTAAAAGAGAAATAAAAATTATTCAAGTTTTTAGAGAGAATTTGCTACACTTTAATGTTTATTTTGACAAAAATATTATAAAAATTCTAAATTTTTAAGGTTTAAAATGTCTCAAATCACACAATCATTGAAAAATCAAAGAATAAAAACTTTTTTTTGCGAATGGTTAAATGGTTTTATATTGGTACTTTTAGTGAGCTTAGCAAGCTATTACACTGCATCTTTACCCTTTATGTCAAAACTCCATTTATCGCCCTTAATCATTGGTGTTGTGCTTGGAATCCTAGCTTCTCCTCTTTTTAGGCAAGCCCAAAAGACTTGCGACAAAGCAATCGTCTTTAGTGCCAAAAAACTTCTAAGGCTTGGCATTATTCTTTATGGCTTTAATATAACACTGCAAAGTATTGTTTTTGTGGGCTTCAATGGAATCCTCTTAAGCCTTGTCGTTGTGGTTTTTATTCTTGCCATTGGTTATTTTATTGGTGTTAAACTTTTAAAACTAGACAAAGAAATCACTATTTTAGTGAGCGGGGGAAGCGCAATTTGTGGTGCGGCGGCAGTTTTAGCATTAGAATCCTCCTTAAAATCCGAACCATACAAAGGAATCATTGCCGTAGGAACGGTTGTTATTTTTGGGCTTGTAGGAATGTTCTTATATCCTCTCCTTTATGCTTTGGGATTCATTCCTCTAAGCTTAACGCAGGAGGGTTATTATATTGGACTAACCCTACATGAACTAGCAAATGTTGTAGGTGCTGGGGGAGCGATTGCGCAAGAAACACAAGAAATTGCCTTGATTGTAAAAATGATTCGTGTCTTATTGCTTGTTGCTGTCTTACTTATCATTCCTTATTTCTTTGCAGAAAGCCAAGAGGGAGGCAAAAGAAAATTACACATTCCTTGGTTTGCATTTTGGTTCTTGGGAGTCGTCCTTATACATTCGCTAATAGCCTTACCGACTGAAATTGTTTTTATCTTAAGATTTCTTTCGGGATTCTTTTTGGTTATGGCAATGAGCGCATTAGGACTTCAAGTAGATTTGAAAAAATTTCTTGAATTTGGTGGCAAGGCTTTTGTCTTGGCATTTATTTTGTTTGGGATTCTTACTTTTGGAGGATTCTTTCTTGTTTATTATTTTATTCCATAATTCAAAAATTAAGAGATAGTAATGGTTGATCGCCCATTATTTATTATTAGCGCAAGCCTCATTACGATTGGCATTATTTTTTCTTATTCTCTCTCCTCTTTTGCGATTCTATATTATGATTATGGAGAATTTCACTTTGTTTTGCGCCAGCTGATTGCCGGAATTCTTGGCATTATGTTAATGTGGGGAATCTCTCGTTGCAATCCTGATAATTTTATCCTGTGGTTTGGCTTTTCTTTATTTTTTGGCGGAATCTTTTTAATGTTTATTATGCATTTTTTACCTGAAAGTCTTGCAACAAGTGCCGGAGGAGCAAAGCGTTGGATTCGCTTGCCTTTCTTTTCTCTTGCGCCCGTAGAATTTTTTAAGATTGGATTTATTATTTTTTTAGCTTGGAGTTTCGCACGCAAATTCTCTTTATTGGAGCAAAAAACTCTAAAAGAGGAATTTATCACTTTCTTGCCTTATGTGGCAGTCTTTTTGATTGCAGTCTATTTAATTGCGATTTTGCAAAATGACTTGGGACAAATCGTGCTTTTAGGCGCAACTTTAGCCCTAATGATGACTTTTGCAGGCTCGTCTTTTAAGTTATTTCTTTATCTTTTAAGCGGAGCATTTGCACTTTTTATTCTTGTAATTATCACAAGCACACATCGTATTATGCGCATTAAAGCTTGGTGGGCTGGGACACAAGACTTAATCCTTTCCTTTTTCCCTCAATCCATTGCAAATTCCTTACGCGTTGAGAATCTACCTGAACCCTATCAGATTCAACATTCCCTTAACGCAATTGCAAATGGAGGAATCTTGGGCGAAGGCTTAGGAAATGGCTTAATTAAACTAGGATTCTTAAGTGAAGTGCATACCGATGTAATTCTAGCTGGAATTGCAGAAGAAATTGGTTTTGTGGGGTTGCTTTGCATTAGCTTGCTTTTTGTTGCACTTCTCTTTCGGATTCTTAAAATCGCGAATCGTTGCGAAAATACAATGTATTATTTATTTTGTTCTGGAGTCGCAGTTCTTTTAGGATTCTCCTTTTTAATCAATGCCTTTGGAATCTCTGGATTAATTCCTATTAAAGGAATTGCTGTTCCTTTTTTAAGCTATGGCGGAAGTTCAATTTTGGCTACAAGCATTATGATAGGTATGGTTCTTTCTATCAGCAAAAAAGCCAAAATGTCCTAAGCAAAAACGATAAATAAAAATGCCAAAACAATACGATAAAATTATTTCAAAACTACAAAAACGTCCTTTAAGCCACAATGAATTTTTATCACTACTTTCTGAAGTAGCAGGTTTGTTTGGAGAAAGTGCAAGCGAGCTTGAAATTATCAAAGGAAGTGGAATCCCGCTTGTATTTGCGCACGACAAAGTCTATTTTCGCCCTAGCCTAACCCCCATAAAATCAGAATCTTTTTGCATCATAGATATTGAAACAAATGGACACAATCCTTTGATTCATCGCCCCATTGAAATTGGAGCTATAAAGTTTCACAATGGAAAAATTATAGAAACTTTTGAATCGCTAATTTTTTGTGAGGAAATTCCTGAATATATCACAAAAATCACGGGCATTAATGCTCAAATGTTAAGCAATGCGCCAAAAATTACGAAAGTTTTAGAATCTTTCAAATTATTTTTAGGGGATTCTATCTTTGTCGCACATAATGTAAATTTTGATTACAATTTTCTAAGTCAATCTCTTGCCCATTATGGCTTTGGCTATCTTTATAACACTAAACTCTGCACCATTGAACTTGCCAAAAAAACCCTCCAAGCACCTCGCTATTCTTTAGGATTCTTAAATGAATTCCTCAACATTCATCATCAAAATCTTCATCGCGCATTTCAAGATACAAAAACTACATTGGAAGTCTTTAAAATTTGTTTGCAAAATATTCCTACAAATCTCTATACAAGCAAGGATTTGCTAGAATTTATCAAAACCTAAAAAGGAGCAAACTATGCCAACCCAAGTCAAAGAGTCAAAAACCGCTCAATTCCTAACCCAAAACTATCCTAAAAATTTTGATTCTCTACCAAGCCCTTGCTATGTGCTAGAAGAAGAAAAATTTGAAAAAAATTTGCAATTACTTCAAAAGGTGCAACAAGATAGCGGAGCAAAAATTTTACTAGCACTCAAAGGCTATGCCCTATGGAAAAGCTTTTCTCTTGCAAAACAATATTTAAGTGGAATCACTGCAAGCGGAATCTATGAAGCAAGATTAGGCTATGAGGAATTTGGTAAGGAGATTACAACCTTTAGCCCCTCTTACAAACAAGAGGAAATGCAGGAACTTGTGCAAATCTCAAATCATATTATTTTCAATTCTTTTGCACAATGGCAGACTTTTAAAGGAATCATAGAATCTCAAAATCAACTTAGAGAACGCAAAGGACAGCCAAAGATTGAAGTGGGCTTGCGCGTCAATCCAAAATACAGCGAAGTAAGCCCAGAAATATATAATCCTTGCGTTGAAGGCTCACGACTTGGAATCCCACCAAAAGAATTCAAAAAGGGTGCCAAAAAAATTGGGCTAGATGGCATTAGCGGATTGCATTTTCATACACATTGCGAACAAAATAGTGATGCACTCCAACGCACATTAAAATATTTTATCAAGCATTTTAAGGAGTATATTCCGCAAATGCGCTGGATTAATTTTGGTGGCGGACATCATATCACGCGCAAAGATTATGATATAAATTTGCTTATCCAACTCATTAAGGATTTCAAATCAAAATTCAAAACAGAGGTCTATTTAGAGCCGGGTGAAGCGATTGGTTGGCAATGTGGTTTTCTCATTGGTAGCGTGGTAGATATTGTGCAAAATGGAATCAAAATTGCGATTTTAGATGTCAGTGCTGCGGCACATATGCCTGATTGTCTTGAAATGCCTTACCGCCCAATGGTGCGCAATAGCTTTGAAGCAAAGGCAAACAAAAAACATCATAAGTTAAAACTTAAAGGTAAAATGCCTTATGCTTATCGCTTAGGAGGACCAACCTGTCTTGCGGGAGATGTGATTGGGGATTATAGCTTCAAAGAACCACTAAAAGTTGGCGACCGCTTGATTTTTGAGGATATGGTGCATTATACGATTGTCAAAAATAATACTTTTAATGGGATTCCTTTACCTTGCATTGGTATGTTGCATAAAAATGGAGAATTTGAATTGTTTAAGGAGTTTTCCTATCAAGACTACAAGCAACGCAATAGCTAAGAAACTATATTCTTAGCTTGGCTTTGCTTAAAATGTATTTACAAAAAGTCTTTTGGGATTCTTAACCAATAAAAGCACAAACCACGCAATCAAGCCAACCAATACAACAACTGCGCCAAGCACCGCATCATCACCACTAATGTTTAAAAAGGGTTCTCCCTCATAAGTTGCAAAAACACAATCTACAATCCACATTAGCCCAGCTCCCCAATACATAAGGCTTAAAGTGCCTAATTGCAAATTTTTTTGAGGATTACTTACAAACCAACAAATGCTTGCAATCACTGCTGCGAACAAGGTCATCAACAAACACATTGGATTAACCTTAAACCATTTGGGCTTTAGAAGTAAGATTTGCGGACATTTTATCCGCACAAATAATCATCACAATCCAAATCGTAGTAATCAATGCAACTTGCGCACTACCAATCGTCAAAATTTCATAAATCATTGCTTGTGTATCTTCTGGAGAACTCATTGCAGTCAGAAAAGGAGGATAAGCAACAATCTCACCATGCCAAATATGCTCAATAAAAAGCAAAAAAGCACCTCCAAAAAGCATATTAACAAGCCAACTTAATTTTCTACTCCAAGAAATTTTGTGGGAATATTTTTGTACATTTTCATTTGCTTTTTCTTGTTTTAAAATGTTTCTTTTAACCACACTTAAAACACCTGCAGCCACAATAGATTCAACAAAGCACGCCATATCAGCACCTCCAAAGATAATATTAAAGTTAAAAAATAATAAACTAAAATGTCTTAAGATTTAATTATATTTTCAAAAGAAAGTAGTTAGCTTCATTCAGTAAGATTCTTTTGACCTTTGAATAGCGCGGATTAACACACGCTCAGAGCACCTACTATTACACTGATAATGATTCCAGCTAGAATTGTGAAGATTTGAATCCCACGATTTTTCTTGATGTTAAATAAAGTAATCATTAACCCAGAAATATAAAGTAAAATCAAAGTTAAACCAAAACCAATTGCAAGAATATCAAAATACCATTTTGCTTTTGCCTTGTGCAACATAATCATATCGCCAATTAAACTGCGCTCCATAGTCGTAACACTCCAAGTGGAATCCGCATTTTGTTTAATGCTTGCAGAATAATGCACTCCCCCAATCTCTAATGCCCCGCTTTTACTATTCATTTTGGCTTCCAAATTGCTTGGCACTTTTAATTGCGTGCTTTTAAGATACTCTACTAATGCCTGCACTTCTTGCCCTTTTTCTATGTTTTGCACCAAAGTATAAGTTTGCTTTGTTGCACCAAAATCCTGATTAATCCCAGCAATATACAAAATTCCACTTAACGCATACATTAATGCCAAAGGCAAGAAAAATAAACTAAGGTAAATATGGATATTGCGAAATTGTTTTGTCATCTTTAAGACTCCTTTTTAAAAAATAAAATTGAAATATATCACAGAAATATAAAGAAATTGTGAAGAATTCTTAACTTTAATTTGCTAGAATATTTGATTTTAATTTCAATAAGGAAACTTATGCGCATTTTTTTACTTTGCTCCCTTCTCTTTTCTTATTTGCTAGCACAAACTTACAGCGATTCCGCTTTTAGTGCAAATGGTGAAGTAAAATACAAAAATTTCACTTCTTTTGATTATGTCAATCCTAACGCACCCAAAGGAGGACACATTAAACAATATGCCCTTGGAAGTTATGATAGTTTTTATGATTTTTTACTTAAGGGAACAAGTGCAAAAGGGCTTTCGCTCCTTTATGATACCTTAATGGTGCGCTCTTTTGATGAGCCAAGCAGTCAATATGGGCTTGTAGCGAAACAAGTTCAAAGAGCAGAAGACAACACTTTTGTCATTTTTCATTTAGATGAAAATGCACATTTTAACAACGGCAAAGAAGTTACCGCCTTTGATGTGGAGTTTAGTTTCAACACCATCGCAAGGGGAGAAAATCCCTCAATGGTGCGATATTATGCAGATGTTAAAGAAGTCATTGTTGTAGATAAATACACCGTGCGTTTTAATTTTCACAATCCCAACAATCGCGAATTAGCCTTAATTCTTGGGGATTTGCCGATTTTGCCCAAACACTACTACGAAAATACCATTTTAAGCGAAAATCCGCTCAAACTTCCATTAGGAAGCGGACCTTATAAAATAGAATCTTTTGAAGCAGGAAGAAGTGTTACTTATCGGCGCATAGACAATTATTGGGCTAAAAATCACAAAACGCGTGTGGGATATTTCAATTTTGACAAAATTACCTTTGATTACTACAAAGATGACGCTGTAGCCCTAGAAGCTTTTAAATCGGGTAGATACGACTATCGTGAAGAATCTAGTGCAAAAAATTGGGCGGTAGGCTATGAGGGAATTGCACTAAAAAACCAAGATATTCAAAAAATTGAATTACTCCATTCCTTGCCAAGCGGTATGCAAGGATTCGTGTTCAATTTGCGCAAAAATGTTTTCAAAGACAGGCGAGTACGTGAGGCATTAGGGCTTGCATTTGATTTTGAATGGAGCAATAAGAATCTCTTTTTTAATCAATATAGTCGCACAAAAAGTTTTTTTGATAATTCTGAATTTGCAAGTGTTGGGATTCCATTAGGCGCAGAATTAGCAATCTTAGAACCTTATCGCTCCAAGCTTCCACCAGAAGTTTTTACACAAAGTTTTTCCCTTCCTAAGAGCAAAGGCGATGGCAACAACCGCGAAAATCTCAAAAAAGCACAAGCCTTACTCAAAGATGCGGGTTTTATCATCAAAAATGGCAAACTTTATCCACCTACAACGCAATCCAATACAAAAGAGCAGCCTTTTACTTTTGAATTATTGCTTGTGTCTCCCGCAATGGAACGCGTCGCAATTCCTTTTCAGAAAAATCTACAAACCCTAGGAATCACGATGAAAATTCGCATTGTAGATGTCAGTCAATACATTAACCAACTGCGACAATTTGATTACGATATGATTGTCAGCGTTTTTCCTCAAAGTCTCTCTCCTGGCAATGAACAAGCATTTTTTTGGGGTTCAAAGGCAGCAGATTCCGCAGGAAGTTATAATTATATCGGGATTCAAAATGAAGTCGTAGATGCCTTGATTGCGAAAATCATTCAAGCAAAGGATTATCAAGAGTTACTCAACAGCACGCGCGCATTAGACCGCGTATTGTTATGGGAACATTATGTGATTCCACATTTTCACACCAAAACATTCCGCGTTGCTTTTTGGGATTTTTTAGAACACCCTGCAATTACGCCAATTTACAATGTTGGCTTTGAAACTTGGTGGGTCAATCCAAGCAAGCTAGAAAAACTGCAGATGAAATATCCAAGCCTTCGTCGCTAAAAGGGAAAATTTGAAACAATACATTTTCAAAAGACTTTTACTGATTATCCCTACATTATTGGGAATTATGACATTAAACTTTTTCATCATTCAAGCAGCACCAGGTGGTCCGGTAGAACAGATGATTGCACGTTTGGAAGGAGTGGGAGGGCAAGGCGAAGTGCAACCTACAAGTGTTTATAAAAATCAAGGCTTAGATGAAGAGATGATTGCCAAAATCAACGCACTTTATGGCTTTGATAAACCCCTCTTAGAGCGATATATTTTAATGCTTAAAAACTATCTTTGTTTTGAATTTGGTAGTAGTTTTTATAAGAATACTGCTGTCATTGACTTACTTTTAGAAAAACTCCCCGTTTCTATTAGTCTAGGGCTTTGGAGCACTTTATTAATTTATTTAATTTCTATTCCACTAGGAATCCAAAAAGCACTCAAAGAGGGAAGCACTTTTGATAGCATTACAAGCACACTCATCATTATCGGGAATGCGATTCCAACCTTTTTATTTGCCCTCATCTTGATTATTTTTTTTGCGGGCGGAACATATTTTAATCTCTTTCCCTTGCGCGGAATCATCGGAGATGATTTTGCAAACTTAAGTTTATTTGGCAAAATCAAAGATTACTTTTGGCATATTACTTTACCTGTTATCTCCCTTAGTATTGGAGGTTTTGCGACTTTAACTCTGCTTTCTAAAAATTCTTTTTTAGAGGAAATTCACAAACAATATGTCCAGCTTGCTTTTGCCAAAGGTTTAAACGAATCTCAAGTGCTTTATCGTCATATTTTTCGTAATGCAATGCTTATTATTATTGCTTCCATTCCCTCTGCGTTGCTTGGAATCTTACTTAGTGGTTCTCTTTTGATTGAAATCATTTTCTCGCTTGATGGCTTGGGACTTTTAGGATATGAGTCCATTATTACGCGAGATTATCCTGTCATCTTTGGCTCACTTTATCTTTTTACGCTTTTTGGCTTGATTGTGGGATTAATCAGTGATTTACTCTACACATTCATAGACCCAAGAATCAATTTCCAGCGGGTTTAAGATGAAAAAAAGAATCCTAAATCAAAGACGATTCCTAGCATTCAAACAAAACAAACGTGCATATTTTTCACTTTGGATTTTTGCTGTGCTTTTTATCATCTGTATGAGTGCAGAATTTATTGCGAACGACAAGCCGCTTTTTGTGCGTTATGCAGGAGCAAACTATTTTCCTTTATTCCATGATTATCCCGAAACGACTTTTGGGGGAGATTTTGAAAGCATTGCAAACTTCAATGATTCCTATTTGCAAGACAAAATTCGCGAAAAAGGTTTTTTTGTTATGCCACTCATTCCTTATGCTTATGATTCTGTGATTTATGATTTACCAACCCCTTCTCCCTCACCCCCAAGCCTCAAGAACCCCTTAGGCACAGATGACTTGGGGCGAGATGTGCTTGCAAGATTACTTTATGGGCTAAAGACTTCCATTTTATTTGGCTTAATTCTCACTTTCTTTAGCTCTATTATCGGGCTTTTTATCGGGGCAATTTGTGGGTATTTTGGAGGCAAAATAGACTTGTTAGGGCAGCGTTTAATTGAGATTTGGAGCGGAATGCCGATTCTTTTTGTATTAATTATTTTTGCGAGCCTATTAGAGCCAAACTTTTGGAGCATTTTATGTGTTATTTTGCTATTTTCTTGGATTGCTCTCGTGCCTTTTGTGCGCGCAGAATTTCTAAAAGTGCGGAATCTTGACTATATTAAAGCTGCCAAAATGCTAGGAGTAAGCCATTTTCGCATTATGCTTTATCATATTTTACCCAATGCGCTTGTCGCGACGATTACCTACTTACCCTTTATTCTTTGTGGGAGCATTACTACTCTAGCTTCCTTAGACTTTTTGGGGCTTGGATTGCCTCCACCAAGTGCAAGTTTGGGCGAAATCCTCTCTCAAGGCAAAAATAACCTCAACGCCCCTTGGCTTGGGTTAAGTGGATTCTTTGCTTTAAGCTTTTTACTTTGTTTGCTCGTCTTTATCGGAGAGGGCTTACGAGACTGCTTAAGGAGTGAAAATATCCTCATCAAGGAAAAAGAACAATGAATCTTTTGCAAGTTCATTCGCTTCAAGTCTCTTTGCAGGGATTCTGCTTACAAAACATTGACTTTAACCTAGAAAAAGGAGAAACTTTAGGAATCGTAGGAGAATCAGGGAGTGGAAAAACTCTCCTTAGTCATTTGATTTTACGATTAATTAAAAATTATGAATTACAAAGCGGAGAGATTCTTTATTTGGGGCAAAATTTACTTGAATGGAAAGAATCACAAATGCAAGCTTTGCGTGGCAAAGAAATCAGCTATATTTTCCAAGAACCCCTAAGCGCACTCAATCCTTTACAAAAAATCAAAAAACAGCTAAGCGAAGCGATTGTCATTCATCACCCAAAAATCAAGCCTCAAGCCTTGCAACAGAAAATTTTGGAATTGCTTGAAAATGTGCATCTTAGCCCAAAAATTTTAGAATCCTATCCTTATGAGCTAAGCGGGGGGCAAAGACAACGCATTTGTATCGCTATTGCCCTTGCCAACTCTCCTAAAATCCTGATTGCCGATGAACCAACTACCGCGCTAGATTCCACAACACAAGCTCAAATTCTCAAGCTTTTGAAAAATTTGCAAGCCAAATTAAACCTTAGCATTCTTTTTATCAGCCATAATCTAGCTGTCGTTTCCAAACTCTGCTCCTCACTTCTTGTGCTGCAAAAAGGCAGAATCGTAGAAAGAGGAACAATAAAAGAAATCTTTGAATCCCCAAAAAATCCTTATACGCAAATGCTCATTCAATCAATGGGATTCCATTACAATCAAGAATCTTATCAGCAAAACACACTTTTAGAGGTTAAAAACCTAAGTGTCCAATATCCAACAAAAAAAAGTTTTTTGGGCAAGACTTTAGAATCTTTTGTCGCTTTAGAGCCTCTTAGTTTTTGCCTAAGAGAAAGGGAAAGTTTGGGAATTATTGGCGAATCAGGAAGTGGCAAAAGTAGCTTAGCCCACGCACTTTGTCGCTTGCTTGAATCCAATATCGTGCAAGGAGAAATGGAATTTTTAGGTGAAAAATTCTTTGCTTTAAAGGGCAAAGAATTGCGCCATTTTAGAAAAAAGATTCAAATCATTTTTCAAGACCCTTTTAGCTCTCTCAATCCCAAAATGAATGTTTTTCAGATTTTACAAGAGGGACTTAAAGCGCACAAAGAATCGTATCAAACCCCACAAATGATTCGGGCAAAAACTATCCAAAGCCTCACAGATGTGGGGCTAGAGGAAAGCTATTTGGAGCGGTATCCTAATGAACTAAGCGGGGGGCAAAGACAGAGAATTAGTATCGCTAGAAGCTTGATTCTGCGCCCAAAAGTGCTAATTTTGGACGAACCCACAAGCGCATTAGACCGCGCTACACAAAATCAAATTTTAACTTTGCTTTTAAATCTTAGCAAGCAATATCATTTAAGCTATCTTTGCATTAGCCACGATTTGAGCGTGATTGCGAGTTTATGCCAAAATGTTTTGGTATTAAAAGAAGGAAAAATGCTTGAATATGGGGCAACAAAAGAGGTTTTCAAATCCCCAAAACACCCTTATGTCCAAACCCTGCTTAAAGCAAGTGAGCTATGAGATTCCGATTGATTCATTACTTCTTTTATTAATTCTTACAAATATTTTTGTTCGTTGGTAGATTTCAGAATCTAATCTTAATTTATCCAAATCCTCTTAAGAAATAAGTATTAGCACCTTAATCAAGCGTATATCCCAACATTTCTAAACTAATATCTATTTTATCCCTTGCAGCAAGCTTACTAGTAATATAAATTTTAATTCTCTGTCTTGTTGATTTTGCGTTAGAAATCTCATCTGCACACAACACCAATGGCAACAATGCATACAAATCACTATTTTTTGTCAATAAAAATTCTTTGTCTTCTAGCTTTGATTCTGGGACATTAAAGATTCTATAAATCGAATTTAGGTAGAGATTCTAAAAAACTCTTTTAAAGTAGTATTTAGCTTTTGATAAAATTCAGAGAGTTTGCTTGTGGGTCAAGAGAGAAAGTAAATCGGGAATTTAAAGAGGATTTTGTTAAACCAAATAGAGATATGCCCCACACTTGTTATCACAGAGCCTTTAGAAAAAATAAGTTGATATTATAGCGAAGTTATTCAATTTTACAACAAAATTTCACATTTAAGGTTTTATATTTTAGATTGCTTCGCTACGCTCGCAATGACGAGAGGACAGAATCGCAGGCGTGCAGGATTATGGATTTGCAAATGGAATCTCTAAGATGAGATTCCACCCCTATAAGATTCCTATTCCACTTCTGCGTCAATCACATCATCGTCTTTTTTATTTTGCGCACCGCCTTGCGCATTTTCGTCTTTTTTATACATTGCTTCTGCAAGTTTATGGCTTGCCTCTGTCAAGGCTTTGACTTTTGCCTCAATTTCTTCTTTTGTTGCATTCTCATTTTTAAGTGTTTCTTGCAAAGCAGTAATTGCTGCTTGGATTCTCTCTGCTTCACTTGCATCAATCTTATCTTTCATCTCATCTAGGCTTTTTTGGCTTTGATATACGAGGCTATCGGCTTGATTGCGCACTTCAATGATTTCTTTTTTCTTTTTATCCTCTTCTTTATTCAACTCTGCGTCTTTAACCATTTTTTCAATTTCAGAATCGGATAATCCGCTAGAACCTGTGATTTTAATCTCTTGTTCCTTACCTGTTGCTTTATCTTTTGCACTCACGGTTAAGATTCCGTTTGCGTCAATGTCAAAAGTAACTTCAATTTGTGGCACGCCACGAGGAGCAGCTGGGATTCCACTTAGCTCAAAATTTCCCAACATTTTATTATCGCGTGCTAATTCACGCTCGCCTTGTAAAACTTGAATCGTAACTGCGGGTTGATTGTCCTCTGCGGTGGAGAAAACTTGATTTTTCTTTGTTGGAATCGTTGTCCCGCGCTCAATAATTCTTGTCATTACGCCACCCAATGTTTCAATTCCCAAACTCAAAGGCGTAACATCAAGCAACAAGACATCTTTCACATCACCTTTAAGCACGCCTCCTTGAATTGCCGCACCCATTGAAACAACTTCGTCAGGATTGACGGATTTATTCAATTCTTTTCCAATGAAGTCTTTCACTCTCTCTTGAACTTTTGGGATTCTAGTAGAACCACCCACCATTACGACTTCATTGATTTCACTTTTGCTCAAATCCGCATCTTTAATAACATTGGCAATTTTGTCAATTGTTTGATTAATGTATTGCTCAATAAGGCTTTCAAACTTCGCACGTGTGAGTTTTTTTACCAAGTGTTTTGGACCGCTAGAATCCGCAGTAATAAAAGGTAAGTTAATTTCTGTTTCTTGTGCGCTACTTAGCTCTTTTTTCGCATTTTCAGCTGCTTCTTTTAGTCTTTGCAATGCCATTACATCACTTTTTAAATTGATTCCATTTTCGCTTTCAAACTCTGCTGCTGCCCAATCAATCACCGCATTATCAAAATCATCTCCACCTAAGAATGCGTCCCCACCTGTTGCCTTTACCTCTACGACATTATCACCTGTTTCAAGCACGGTTACATCAAATGTCCCACCGCCCAAATCATAAACAACAATGTTTTCGGAATGCTTTTTATCCAAACCATACGCTAACGCCGCACTTGTTGGCTCATTAATAATTCTTAAAACATTCAATCCCGCAATCGTTCCTGCTTCTTTTGTCGCTTTTCTTTGTGCGTCATTAAAATACGCTGGAACGGTGATAACAGCCTCTGTAACTTCCTCGCCCAAATAGCTTTCTGCGTCTGCTTTTAATTTCATTAAAATTTTTGCTGAAATTTCTTGTGGAGTATAAACCTTCCCCGCAATCTCAATCGCACACGCACCATTTCTATCTACTACTTTATAAGGAAGTCTTTTTTTTGCTTCTTGCGCCTTGTCCTCATTAAACATTAATCCCATAATTCTTTTAATAGAATAAATAGTTTTTTCTGGATTTGTGATTGCCTGACGCTTTGCAGGGTCTCCAACTAAAACCTCACCTTTATCTGTAAATGCAACAATAGAAGGTGTTGTGTTTTTACCCTCTTTGTTCGCGATAATTTTTGCCTCATTGCCTTCAAATACCGCCATTGCAGAGTTTGTTGTTCCTAAATCAATTCCTAATACTTTTCCCATTTTTTATCCTTTGATTTTAAATTTATTTTACGTTTTTCTACTTGGCAATACTTACCATAGAGGGACGCAAAACCCTTTCTTTATATTTATAACCTTTTTGCATTTCTGCAACAATCTCGCCCGAATCGTGCGCATCGCTTTGCACTTGCATAATTGCGTCGTGGAAATTCGGGTCAAACCCACCTTCTGTCAAGATAGGCTCAATCCCGTGTTTTGCCAATGTTTTTAACAAATTATCCAAAGTCAGCGCAATGCCCTCCTCTATTTTTCTCAAAATTTCCTCTTGATTTTCGCTATTTTCTTTGGAATCACGGATTGTTTTTAATGCAATTTCAAGAGTATCAAGACTTGGAAGCAAATCTTTAGCGATTTTTTCATACGCATATTCTAAGGCTTGGTCTTTATCGCGAATCAAACGTTTTTTGGTATTTTCAAAATCTGCGTAAGCACGCACATATTGCTCTTTTAACTCGTTAATTTGCGATTGTAATGCTTCTTTAGAATCCGCATCATTTGCCACCACTTCCTCTTGGGATTCGTCATGTTCTTGCGAATCGTCAAAAGTTTGATTTTCATTTTGCTCTTCTTGCACTTTCGCTCCTTAAATTTGATTTTTGAATATTTAAAATTGAATTTTAGCAATTATTCTTTCAAATTTCAAGCGAAATTATATAACTTTAGTCTATTATTGTCAAGTTAAATTAACAAAATAAACTAAACTTTCTTAAAATTTTATACGCAATTATAGAATTTTTTAAGATATGCAAGATTAAGGATTTGTCCTTGCAAGATTCTATATTTATGGATTGCTTCGCTCACAAGGGCAAGGATTAATATGATTTTTAAGCAAAACTCTGTTATCCTATAAGTCTTTTAAATTTTATAAGGAGAATCCTAAATGAGAGTTTCCAATATGCCGACTAATACAATATTCCAAAAATTATTAGTTCTGTTTTTTTTTGTTTTTGGCACACAATTTTTTGCGCAAGATTCCATTGCCACTCCCTCAACCTTTCAAGTAGAAAATGGTAAGACAATTATTCTATCTACCACAGCGACGAATCCAAAACCTATCAAAATCAACCAAAAAACTTATACTTGGATTCCACACCCTAGCGATAAATCCCAAAAAATAGCGATTCTGTCTATCCCTTATCGCACACCCGCCTCTACAATTACATTAGAAAATGGTTCTATTGTCCAAATTATTGCGGGAAACTACACCAAAGAGCAAATCCAAGCAAGCCCCAACAAAGTCAAACCCAATCCCAAAAATCAAGAAAGAATCCAAAAAGAACGTGAAGAAGCAAACAAAATTTACAGCAATTACAGCCAAGAAAGACTTTGGAATTCTGCTTTTATCTATCCTATGCAAAGCGTCATTACAAGCCCTTTTGGAAGTGCGCGCGTCTTCAACAATGAACTCAAAAGTTACCATAGCGGCACAGACTTTAGAGCAAAAATTGGCACAGAAATCTATGCAAGCAATCGTGGCAAAGTTGTCATTGCCAAACATCGCTTTCTAGCAGGTGGTTCTGTGGTTTTAGACCACGGGGAGGGAATCTTTAGTATGTATTATCATTGCAGTGAAATCAAAGTAGAAGTAGGACAGATTGTAGAAAAAGGAGATTTAATTGCATTAAGTGGAGCAACAGGACGCGTAAGCGGGCCACATTTGCATTTTGGGATTCTCATTCGTGGAGCGCAAGTGGATCCTCTAGACTTTATTGCGCAAGCCAATGCACTCTTTTAAAGGAAAAACAAATGGATATGCTAGACAAAAAGATTTTACAGAATCTCAAAACAATCTCCCTTTCTATGTTTCGTAAAAATTTCTTTGGAATCTTTCACGGCTCAATCTCTACGAAACTAGAAGAGGGACATTTTCTAATTAATAAAAAAGATGCGATTTTTGATGATTTAGATGAAGAATCCCTAATTATGCTTTATCACAAAAGGGATTACCGCTGGAATGACGCGAGTATGGACGCTTTTATTCATTCTCTCCTCTATCAAAACATTCCCAATGCAAAATACATTGCCTACGGAATGCCCCCTTTTACCGTTTCTTATACTCTAACGCACAATAAAATCGTTCCCAAAGACTATTTTGGCTACAAAATGCTTGACACATTAGAGGTTTATAACCCCAAAGACTTTGATAGTTGGTATGAACGTGCCGATGTAGAAATCAATCGCTATTTTAAAGAAAGTGGCAAAAAAATTATGGTGATTCGTGGCTATGGAGTTTATGTTTATCATCGTGATTTACAGGTTTTATCTAAGCTTTTTGCTCTTTTAGAAAATACTTGCAAAATCTTGCATTTTAGCAGCTTACTTGAGGGAAGCAAACAAACACAAGACTTGTTTGATATTTAAAGATTTGTTTGCAATTTGTGGCAATCCATACTCTTGCATAAAGTAAAATCTCTTATGGAATCTCATTTTCTTTTCTCCTTAAACTCTTTTCTTAGTCTTGGCACATCAAGAAAATAGAATCTTAAATAACCCCCTTTAATCCAACCCTTATCTGCTTACATTAAAGCAAGTCCTAATTTATAAGTAAAGCATTCTTTTTCTTTTAAAGCTTGTTTGTAATCTGTATAGGCTTCTAAAGGAGGAAGTTTTAAGCTAGGATTCTTTGCAACTCTTGCTTCATAATCTGCAATTTCTTTTCTATGTGTTTCTTTGATAAAACTAAGAACATAAGGCATTCGTATATATCCCCATAAACTTTTAGAGTTTAGAATCATTGCAGAACCTAGTTTGTAGGCGAGGTGGGAGTGGATTCTATGGACTGCTGCGTTGAAGTTTGTAATAAAGTGAATGCTGGATTGACTTTTAGTTGCTTTATTTTGATGATACCAAGACAAAAAATCAAAAATCTCATAATATTTAATATTTCTAGTATTTTTAGATAGATGTTGATACTAATTGAATCCTTTTTTACGTTGCAACCATTTCTCTTTTGCTAAACTAAAACTCTTGTAATGCTGCAAAAATAATATTATATCTCCCAATAGAGCCACAGGAAAGTTTTAAGACAAAATTTTATAAAATCCATTGACACCATTTATAAATTAATGGTAGGGCTTTGGTATTGAGTGTTATAATCCCTAATATATAAAAGTTCCTATACAATTATTTGTTATCAAAAAACAATTCATTTATTTATCCCTCCAAAAATCTTAAACAAAATAAAATTTCTTATGTCTAGCAAAAAAATAAAACTTTACCCTATTAATTATAGGGGGGAAATTAATCAAATTTTTCACAACCCTTTACAAACCGCTCAAAAACAGCTACAATGCAGGCTTTAACAAAAATCTAAGAAGATTTCGCACTTGATAAGGAAAGAGGTATGCAGAGCAAAAAAGCTTTTACCATGCTAGAGCTTGTATTTATTTTGGTGATTTTAGGCATTTTGGCTGCTGTTGCGATTCCAAAAATTTCTGCAAGCCGTGATGACGCGAAGCTTGTCGCCCTCAAAAGCGATATTAACACGCTCAAGACTTCCTTTCCTGCTTATTTCCTTGCACAAGGAGAAGGGACTTTTATTAGCGCGGTTACGCTTAGTAGCGCAAATTGGAATCTCAACGACTATACAATCACAAGCAAACTACAAGACAAGAATGGCAATCCTTGTGTTAGTGCGACCTTGTTAGATTCCAATCACTCCACCGCAAGCACACCAAAATCCGTGCAATTTTTGCAACTTTCTACGCAAGCAAGCGGAAATTCTCAAGGCGACACTTGCGAAAAACTTATTGAAAGCATTCATCTTGTGCGAGAGCTTAAGATTCCATTACTTAGCAGCTCTATCGTATTTTAATGACATCAAAACACAAATCTGCCTTTACTTTATTGGAATTGGTGCTTGTGCTATCTCTACTTGGCATTCTACTTAGCTTTGGGATTCCACAATTTAGCCATTACACCCAAAACGCTTGTATCAAAAAATTGCAGCTCCAAGTCTTGAATCTCAAACTAACCCTTAAAGCACAAAAACAACAAAATCTTGCGACAGATTGGAATGCACTCTATCAAAACCTTGATTTGAAACCCAGCACGTGTTATTTTGAAAAGCAAAAAAATGGCTTTATCGCAAATGACAATGGGCGCAAGGCATATTTTGTGTTAAAAAATCTCATTTTAGAATGCCAACACACTAAAAGTGCGCGACTGCATAATGGCGAATCTCTCTGCGATATATTTTAAAAGCGATTAATTTAGCCCCAACGAGCGTAATCAAAAGGCAATGAGAGACTATCGCACCATTTACCAATGAGAAATCTTTCCATTTCCTCTAAGCTTTTTCCTGCATAATATCCAAAAATCGGCGGAGCAATTCGCACACCAATCCTAGAGAGATTCAGCATATTTTCTAACACAATCGGACTAAAAGGCATTTCGCGAGGAGCAAGAAGTAATTTGCGATTCTCCTTTATCATCACATTTGCCGCACGCGTTAGAAGCGTATCGCAAATCCCACAAGCAATTTTTGCCAAAGTATTTTGAGAACACGGAATCACTGCCATTGCCTCACAAATAAACGAACCACTCGCAATTTTTGCACCCAAATCCGTATCTTCTAGTAAAACAAGATTTGGAATCTCCTGCAAGGATTCTATCCAATCCCACTTAGCTTGAGGGATTGTGGAATCTTTTCGGGAATTTTCTGCCTGCAATGTATATCTTGCACCTTGTGTGAGGACGCAGTATTTTTCTAACTCTTTTGGCAAACACTGCAAGAATCTCAAACCAAGCTCCACCCCGCTTGCACCGCTAACTCCAACGATTATACGCTTCATAATAATCTCCCCCTTCCCTCTTCTATGATTTCTACCTCATAGGTTTTTTTGCCTTGCAATGCACGCGCCTTAATCGTATCCCCCACCGCGCCATCTTTTTGCGCTTCTAACACAAATTCTAGCAACACGCCCTCCTCACTGACGCTCACCGCAATTTTATCGCCTTTTTTCACGACACGCTTAAGGATTAAGCGGTCTTGTGTAACAATCACATCTTTGGGCGTGTAAGAACGCACGGCAACTTTTCCCATTTCATTTTCTTTCATCAATATGCTACTTACACGTTCAAAAGGAATCCGAATAAGGCGTGCGTTATTGTAGCCAATACTCTGACGACCGCTGATAGTTTCACTCGTCTGCACGACCTGCAAAGTTGCGTCAATAGCATACTTAAAATAAACCTTACGATTCCTTAATTGTTCTCCATTCTTTTCTTGCACCACGACATCAAAGCTTCCCTCGCGTTTTTTAAGTAATTTAGAGTGAAAATCAATGGACAAAATCGCATCTTCTTTAAAATCCACAGGCGTAATTTGCTCTAAATGCACAGCATTTACCTGAATCTTATAGGGCTGATATTCGCGCAAAAACTCAGCTAAAATATACTTCCTAATCCCCTCAATCTCGCCCCTTATGGCACGCTTAAAGGTAATAATTGGGGATTTTGCACCCACAGAGATTCCCTCATTTGCAAATTTTTCTGTCATTTGAGAACTTTTGATTTGGTAACTATTAGAATTTTTAGGAATGCTAAAGAGCAAAAAATTGCTTTGCAAATCCGGAAATAAATCTCTAGCATAGATGGAATTTTCTTTAAACTGATATTCTTCTTCCAATACCAAATAAGAAAGTGCATATAACGCATTTGAGACAATCAAAAATAAAATTCCAAATATTAAACGCAATTTTCCAACCTTAAACGCGAGATTCTTAGCGCATTGCTTACAACGCTCAAAGAGCTAAACGCCATAGCCGCTCCAGCAAAAGCGGGTTGCAATACGATTCCAAAATGCGGATAAAGTACACCTGCTGCAATAGGAATCAGCACAATATTATACACATAGGCGAAAAACAAATTTTCACGAATGTTTTTCAAAGTCGCATTGGCAATATCAAACACTTCCACGATTCCCCATAAATTTTCTTTCAACAACAAAACATCGCCCACTTCTTGTGCCAATTCTGTGGCTTGCGCAAAGGAGATTCCAAAGCTTGCACTTTTAAGTGCAAGTGCGTCATTAATCCCATCTCCGACGAAACAAACCGCGCCCTTTTGTGCGAGTTCCACAATCACATTTGCCTTTTCTTCAGGATTGACACCCGCAAAAAATTTTGAGATTCCAAGCGTTTGAGCAATTTTTGCAACACTTGCTTCATTGTCTCCACTTAAAATCACAGATTCTATTCCGCGTAATCTTAAAGCCTTAATCGTGGCTTTTGCATTTTCCTTAATGGAATCTTGCAAATAAAACAAAGCTAAAATCTCCTTTGAATCCCCAAGTGCAATACAATTTTCACGAGGAAAATCTCGTAATGTTGTTTTGCATAAGGATTCTACCCATTCTAATGAGCCCAAAGAATAAGACATTCCTTCAAAAACCGCCTGCACCCCTTTGCCAATCTCATAGGTTTTAGATTCCAAAGGAATTGGGGTAGAATCTTTGGCAAAATCCAAAATTGCCCGCGCAATAGGGTGAGGATTATTCTTTTGCATTGCGCAAGCAAGGCTAGAAACAAAATCATAAGAGAGAGTTTGAGATAAAATCTTGCAATCACAAATCACAATCTCTCCCTTGGTGAGTGTGCCTGTTTTGTCAAACACAATCGTTTTTACTTGTTTTGCCTTTTCATAAATATCTGGCGTTTTAATCAAAATCTCTGCTTTTTTTGCACGCATACTTGCACAAACAATCGCCAAAGGCACAGCGAGCCCAAGTGCGCAAGGACAAGAGATAACAAGCACGCAAGCGGCAATAGATAGTGCGAAAGCAAGATTACTCGTCCAAAAATACCAAAAAACAAAGCAAATAAGACTAAGAATCACGATACTTGGCACAAAAATGCTAGCAATTCTGTCTGCAAGTGCGCCAATAGGAGGCTTTTGCGCTTGTGAAAGCTCTAGTAAATCCAACATTTCATAAACAAAAAATTCATTAGAATCCTTGCTTGCTTCAATCACAATTTCGCCATTTAAAACTAAACTCCCGCCAATTACCTCCGCGCCTGCACCCAATGTTTTTGGTAACTCTTCGCCATTAATATGCGCACTGCTCACTTCTGCCTCCCCAGAGACTACTATGCCATCTAATGGAATCTTCTCACCACCTATAACCAAACATTGATTGCCCTTTTGAATCTTATCTATTGCAATCCATTGTGTCTGCTGCGATTCGTTTAGCAACCTTGCTTGCGTAGGCAAAAGTTTAGAGAGAATCTCTAGCTCATCACTTGCTTTTTTCTTTGCGCTTGATTTTAAGTATTCGCCCACCAACACAAAACAAATTACTGCACTACTGCCCTCAAAATAAAATCCACTCTCGCCACTTGCAAAAAGATACAGCGAATAAAGATAAGCCACGCTTGTGCCAAGTGCGATGAGGACATTCATATCTGCCGATTTTGTTTTAAAAAAGCTTTTTGCCCCTTGATAAAAAGGCAATCCGCAATAAAACTGCACAATGCTTGCTAGAATTAGCTGAACAACTCCGTTCCAATCAGTGTGGAATCCACCCATATGCAGAGAAAAAATCACCGCAAACAAGGGGATTGCTACCCATAATCTCCGCTTTAACCCCTTAATATAAGCGATTTCTTGCTCTTTAGAATCATCTAGGTTCGCAGGAAATCCATAAGAAGTAATTTGTTCAGTAATTTGCGTTTCTGAAATTTGCGTTTCATCATACGCAATTTTTGCCTTTCCGCTGATAGAATTAATCTTGATGTTTTTAATACTCGGAATCTTTTGTAAATTTTTCTCAATCGTAGAAGAACAGGCACTACAATGCATTCCACTGATATTTAATTTAATCATTTTCATACTTTGCCTTTATCATTTCTTTATATATAATTGATAAGTTTTAAAGCTTTAAAATTCTATAATTTCTACTTTTATTTTACACTTAAATATTTTATGTTTTCTTAAGGTAATTTTATGATTAATCGCAAAAAAATCTATAATCCAAACTCCCAAGAAAGCGTGAATGAGCGCAAAATCTTTGGGGGTAATCCTACAAGCATTTTTGAACTGAATAAAATTAAATACCAATGGGCTTATAATCTTTGGAAAGTAATGCTTGCAAACTCTTGGTTTCCTGAAGAAGTCAATATGACACAAGATAAACGCGATTATGCTGATGGCTTAACTCCAGAAGAAAAAATCGGTTACGATAGAGCCTTAGCGCAACTTATTTTTATGGATTCTTTGCAGACAAATAACCTCATTGATAATGTGAATCCCTATATCACAAGCCCAGAAATCAATCTCATCTTAGTGCGTCAAGCTTTTGAAGAAGCCTTACATTCCCAAAGTTACGCCGTAATGGTAGAATCCATTTCGGCAAATACTGATGAAATCTATGAAATGTGGCGCACAGATATGCAGCTAAGAAACAAAAATGACTACATTGCAAATGTGTATGAGGAACTAGCACTCAATCCCACAGAATCCACACTTCTAAAGGCAATGTTTGCCAATCAAATCCTAGAGGGAATCTATTTTTATAGTGGATTTGCTTTTTTTTATACACTTGCAAGAAGTGGAAAAATGCTAGGAAGCGCGCAAATGATTCGCTTTATCCAACGCGATGAAGTAACGCATTTATTGCTATTCCAAAACCTCATCAATTCCTTAAAAAAAGAAATGCCACATCTTTTTACTAAAGACTTGATTGAAGAAGTGATTGAAATGTTTAGAGAGGCGGTGAAAGTAGAATCTGCTTGGGGAGATTATATTACACAAGGACAGATTCTAGGACTTACAAGCGAGATTATCCACGAATATATTCGCTATCTTGCCGATGATAGATTAAAGCGCGTGGGTTTGCCTCCGCTTTATAACGCTAAACACCCTATTAAATGGGTGGATTCTTTTAGTTCATTCAATGAACAAAAAACAAATTTCTTTGAGGGAAATGTAACAAATTACGCAAAAGGGAGTATAAATTTTGATGATTTCTAAGCCACTTTACACTTTACAACTTAAAACAAAGCAAAACTTTGAAGACAATTTGACACATTTAAAGAATCTCATTTTAGACTGCGAAAGCGATTCTATTATTTTAGCACCCGAGGTTTGCTTGACAAATTTTTGCTATCAGAGAATGGACGAGGCAGCCGAGTTTGCCAAAGTCGCCACAGAATCACTCTTGCGTCTTTGTAGTGATAGAGTCATCGTAATTACGATGATTGAAAAATACCGCAATGGATTCTATAATAACTTAAAAGTCTTTTACAAAGGTGAATTACTTCACAAACAAAGCAAACACAAGCTTTTTCCTCTAGGCAATGAGCATTTACATTTCCAAAGTGGGGATATAGCAGAAATTGCACCTTTTGAGATTGATGGAATCATATGTGGCGCAATCAACTGCTTTGAATTACGTTTCATTGAGCTTTGGCAACTTCTCAAAGGTTGTGATTTGATTTTTGTTCCCGCACAATGGGGAAAAGAGCGCAAAGACAATTTTGAAACCCTCTCCAAAGCTTTAGCAATCACTACGCAAAGCTTCGTAATGGCTAGCAGCGGTGCAAACGACACTTGTGCTAAAGGAAGTGCAATTATCTCTCCTTTTGGCTATGCAACCAAAGACGACGAGCAAGAAGTGATTTCTTTGCGCGCAAATTTTAACGAAATCACACAAGCACGCAAATTTATTGATATTGGACTTAGCAAAACCCCATGCAATCCTTAAAAACCGCAAATATGGTGCTTGAAATCTCTAAGAGATTCCGCCTTAGCCCATCTGTTGAAAAAGCATTTTTAAGCATTAATCGTGAAATTTTCGTTCCCAATGGTTTTGCACACCTTGCTTACACTCTTGATGCTCTTCCTATGGGAGCTAGTCAATGGATTAGCTCTCCACTCACAGTTGCAAAAATGACAGAATATTTACAATGTGATGGTGCGGATTCTGTGCTAGAAATCGGCTGTGGAAGTGGGTATCAAGCAGCCATTTTAAGCAAGCTTATTCGTCGTGTATTCAGCATTGAAAGGATTGAAAAATTACTTTTAGAGGCAAGGACGCGCATCAAATTATGTGAGATTGCAAATATCAATACCAAGCTAGACGATGGGCAAAAGGGCTGGAGTGCTTACGCGCCTTATGATAGGATTTTGTTTTCTGCTTCTATTAGAGAGATTCCTCAAAGTCTTATCACGCAGTTAAGTGAAGGTGGAATCCTCATCGCACCATTAGAAATAGATAATACGCAAGTCATCACGCGATTCATTAAACGCAATGGAATCTTAAGCGAAAGGCAAGAACTAGAGCATTGTATTTTTGTTCCTGTGCTCAATGGGCTAGATAAAGAATCCTAAGGATTTGAGTTTATAATTTTTCAATCCAAAAGCCCAAGCGTATGCGCTATCACAGCACCTTCACGCAAACCCTCATCAACTACTAAACACTCTTGGAATCCTAAAGCCTCCATAAAGCAAGTAAATAGAGCGATTCCAAAAGGCACAACATCAGCTTTATACATTCCAACAAGACCGACTTGCGATTCTTGAGAAAGTGCTAAAAATTTCGCCAATTCCACAGAAAAGTCCTCTCTTGTTAATTCTGTGCCAAAAATTACTCTTGCATTATATTCTATAAGCCCCAACTTAAAAGCACATACCATTGTAGGAGTACCACTATTTGCCATCATAAAACGCGCTTTTCTCCCCTTTTGACAACATTCTTGCATAAACGAAAGAATCGGTTTCAAAAACTCCTCTCTTTGTGCCAACAATTTTTCCACACTCCCGTAACGTTCCTTTGCACTCACAATTCCAATGTCAAAACTTCTTGCTAGATTCCCATTCTCTCCACAAAGTACAAACTCACTACTCGCTCCTCCCATATCTACAAGCAAAAAACAATCTTGCTTGTATTTTGGATTCTCTCTTGCGATTCTTTGCACAGCAATTTTTGGAGCAAGAGAAGTAATTTGCGCCTCTTGTTCTCCTGAAATCACACGAAATTGAATCTGTGTACGCTCCCAAATCTCTTGCAAAATCCTTTCACGATTGCGCGCTTTACGCATTGCTTGCGTCGTTAGCGCAACCACTTCTTGCTGTGGGGTAATATCTAATGCACACTTCATTTCAAGCAAACCTTGAATGATTCTTTCTTTTGCCGCTTCACAAATTTCTCCGCTATCCTCTAGCCCCTCTGCTGTGCGCACCGTCGTATCATATTCTTGAAGGACTGCAAATTCCTTTTGAAATTCTTTCTCGCAAACTTGCATTCTTACTCCACGCAAAGAATTGCTACCCAAATCAATTCCTATTATTTCCATAATTTTACTCCTTTTGGAAACATCACTTTAAAATAATGTTTTCCTATTTTGGCTATTTCTTTTTCTTGTGGTTGAGATTCTGTGATTTCATAGACATACCCAAATCCCAAATGGTGCAACTCCAAAATACCTTTTAAAATCCCTAAACCTAGCCCATAGCCTTGAATCAACGTATGTGAATCCTCACGTGAAAAAGGTTCAAAGTAATAAGAAATTGAATGTTTCAATGGCGCACCAAAATTACAAATATTGATTGCAAAAAATTCATCTACTCCTGATGGCAAGCCCCAAGTCGTGTCCTCATTAAGCCTTTTTTCCAATCCTGTTTGGACAATAATTTTCCCACTGCTTTTATATTTCTTTGCATTTTCAATTAAATTTTTTAATGCAATAGACAAAAACTGCAAATCTCCATAGATTTTAAAATTTTCTTTAATTTCAATCTCCAATTCCTCTTCTTCAATAAATAAATGTGTCAAAGTCTCCAAAATCAATGTTTCTGCATCAAATGCACTCCACACAAGTAAATCTCCACCCTCTTGGATTTTTTCAAAGGTTAGAATCTGACTTGTTAAATTATCCAAATTACTTACGCACCTTGTTACAAGTTCTTTTTGGGGATTGTCTGGCATCATTTCCAAAGCAAGTTTTGCTTTAGAGATTGGCGTTTTTAGCTCGTGTCCAATATTCCTTAACACAAACTCTCGCGCAATCATTAATTTAGAAATTTTCTCACTCATTGCATTAAAACTCCAAGCCAATTCCGCTTGTTGTGGCTCTTTTGGCACAGGAATCTTAATCTTATAATTTCCCTTAGTAAAATCCTGCAATGCGCTTTGCAAAACTTTTAGCGGATGGAGAAGCGCCAAAATAATCGCAAAAGTGAGAAGCTGTATCAAAAAGTCTAAAAGAATCCAAATATTCAAGCCACTATCCGCGGACAATGCGTTTTTATAGTCTTTCAACGCAACAAAGGTCATTTCCAAATATTCCAAATGAAAACCATAATGGCTTTGGAGTTTAAAAATTTTAATCTTGGCAAAAGAATCTTGACTTTCCAATAATACGACTGCACTCTCTGGAATCTGACGCACGATTTTGTAATCATTATTTTGCACAATCTCTCGCAACTGCGCAGTATTACCGCCAATAAATTCTATTAAAGATTGTTGAGCTAAAAAAGTTGTTTGAGAAAGAATCGCCCCCTCATTATTTTTTAAATTGTTCATATTTGTGAAATACACAATTGCACCCGTGGCGCAAAGAGAAATAATAAATAAAAGATAAATTTGAACAAAAAGTGGTGGAATAAGATTTGGGATTCTTAATTTACCTTTCATTTAATCCTATTGCTCCATTTATTTAGAACTTAATCGCAAAATTTATAACCAATTCCCCAAATGGATTGGATATATTTAGGGGTTTTTGCGTCATCTCCTAGCTTTACGCGCAAATTCCTAATGTGTGTATCAATGCTTCGCAAAGAGGAATCCGGAGCAATACTAGAAATCGCTTGCATTAAAGACTCTCGCGAATAAGGCTTCCCTCTGTGTGCAATCAGTAAGTTTAGAATTTCAAATTCTGCAGGCGTAAGCTCCACATTGTAACCCTCAACATTTACCTTGCGTCTATCCACATCTATTTCTAAATCTCCATATTTTATGCTTTTGTTTTGAGAACAACGTTTCAATAATGCATTGATGCGTGCAACAAGCTCAATGGGCTCATAAGACTTTGCCAAATAATCATCTGCTCCTCGCTCAAATCCTAGAATCTTACTGCTAATATCCGCTCGTGCAGAGGACATAATAATAGGAATATCGCTAATTTTTCTCATTTTTTGACACAACTCTAAGCCGTCCATTTCAGGTAGCATAATATCTAACACTGCAAGATGGAATCCACCTTTACTTTTTATCCATTCTAGCGCAGTATTAGGACTATCTGTCGCCATAACTTCCATACCACTTTGGCGCAAATAATCCACCAATAGTTTCTGCATCTCCAAATCATCTTCTACGATTAAAATCTTATACATTTACCACTCCCAAATCTTTTCCAAAAGCTTATCCATAGTCTCTGTATCTAAAATCTCTGCAACTGCAACATAAAAAGCAATCCTTGCTTTAATGTATTCTTCCTCCACTTCTTTAAAAGATTTCTCGTATTGCTTTAAATCCACTTTTACGCCACTTTTTAAATCTAGCAATAAGCGATTCCGAATGCGAGAATTATTCTTCTGGTAGGCTCGTTTCTCGGCATAAAATTCTGCCATTGCACTTTTCAACATTTCTTGTGCTTTTGGAGTCAAACTTAAAGATTTTAAAGCATTTTCAACATCATTACTCCATAATTGAGCGCAAAAAATTAAACAACAAAACAAAATCCGCATAAATATCCTAAAAAAGTTAAAGTATAAAATTATAAAAGCGTCATAATAAAGCTACACTTAAAAACTAGATTGTCCTTGCAAATACATTTACCAAATATTTATTTTTGTAATTTAAAATATTGTAGCGGTTTTTTAACAAAAATTTCTTTTAGGATATTCAATGGATTATTTAGGATTCCCCCTACATACAATTGCTGTCTTTACAATCTTTGTCATTATTGCACTTTGTATTGATTTTCTAGGACACAAAGACAAAACTACGAACTTGAAATCTGCTAGTATTTGGTCTATTTTTTGGGTTTTTATCTCTATTCTTTTTGGTTTATTTGTGTATTATGAACACGGCAAAGAAATGGCTTCTTTATTTTTCGCAGGCTATATCTTAGAAAAATCCTTATCTGTGGATAATCTTTTTGTCATCATGGCTATCTTTTCTTGGTTTAAGATTCCCCAAGAATATAGACACAGAGTATTATATTTTGGAATTATTGGAGCAATCACCTTCCGCCTCATCTTTGTTGCAATCGGGAGTAGCCTGTTTTTACTTGCTTCGTGGGTGCAGCTTGTCTTTGGCGCAATTATTCTTTGGACTGCATTTGCAATGCTTGGAAAGAGTAATAATAATGAAGAAATAGAGGATTATTCCAACCATTTGGCTTATAAACTTGTTTATAAATATTTTTCAGTTTTTCCAAAAATTGTTGGACATCATTTTTTTATTAGCAGAAAAACACTTGCACTTAAGCTGCAAGAGAATCCAAACATCAAATTTTCAGACAAAGGCTCCATCATCGCAACACCCCTCTTATTATGCTTATGTGTGATAGAAGTGAGTGATATAATGTTTGCCTTTGATAGTGTTCCAGCTGTGATTGCAATCTCACAAGAGCCGTTAATTATTTATTCCGCAATGATTTTTGCTATACTTGGCTTGAGGGCATTATATTTTGTGCTTGAAGCATTGAAGCAATACTTAATCTATTTAGAAAAAGCTGTGATTGTCTTGCTCTTTTTCATTGCCATTAAAATCCTATGCAATGCCTTGTATCATATGTTTGGCGTAGGATTTGAGATTCCTCCTCTTGTGAGCTTGTATGTCATTGCGTTTATTTTGTCGGCAGGAATTACCCTTAGTATTTTATTTTCAAAAACTAGAGAATAGGCGAGATTCCCTAGTTTTGTTCTGTTTCTGACTCTTCAGCAGTCTCTAACCATTCTTCTTTGGTAAAAATGACTTCCACTGCTTCCATTAAACTCATCGCAATATCTGCAATAAAAGAGCTATCATTCAGGATTGAAGTTGCATTCGTTGCGCTGATTTTCTCTTCTGCAATGAGATTCTCTACATCTTTCATAATATTTCTGTCAAATTCTTTTGGCATATCTTTCGTTGCTCTAATTTGCTTCAAAATCACATAAGCACTTTCGTCTTTCATTAATTTCAATTCCTCAATACTGCGCAAAAGCTCTCCTAAATCCTTGCGCATTGCATTGTATTGTCCTGCAAGATAAGGATTAGATGAAACGGAATAAACTTTCATATTTGCTTGAATGAGCTTTAAGTTTTTAGTGGCTTCTGCAATATTGCGTATCGCAAGCTTAAAGGAATAAATGCGTTGGTTTTTATCTTCGTCCTCTACATATCTTTGTGCTTTGGTAGAAAACTCCATAATTGCGTCAAATAAGACTTTGATTTTTCTTTTATAAAGGTAATCCAAATCCACATTTCCGCTAAACCATTTTTTTGTTTTTACAATCGTATCAAAGCTTTCTTTGCCGCGAATATCGCTGCGGTTGAAGCCAATCGTGTGCGCAATCATCGCATAAGCATTATTGTATAAGTGCATAGATTCTTTTTGCAAGGCGTCAATGGCGGTATCAGGGTATTCTATGAGGTTTTCATCCAAATACAAAGGAGCGTCCATTTCTCTATCCCGTGGAGCTTTAATCGTTTTATCCAAGAAATATACGATTTGTCGGATAAACAAAGAAATAAAAATCACGCCCACAAGATTAAACAATGTATGAAAAAGCGCAGTTTTAAGGGCGACATTGTCCTCTGAAAGCCCCAAGAAACCCGCTGTAATATTCACTAAATTCACAAAATAAGGAAAAAATGCAATCACGATAATGGCAATACTAAAGTTAAAAATACAATTCGCAATCGCGAGCTTTTTTCCTTCAATATTTGCACTCAAACTCGCAATCACTGCTGTTACAACACCCCCAACACTTGTCCCAAGAGTAGCAGCTAGCGCGTTTTCAAATCCAATCTGCCCACTCACTAATGCAGAAATAATAATCGCCAAAGTTGCGTGGCTACTTTGCACAATCCCTGTCATCAAAGCACCAAGCCCAACAAAAATCACTACGCCCTTAAATCCATCAAAATTAAAACGTGAAAGGTCCATAATCTCCTTATAAGATTCAAAACCTCCCTTAATATAATCTACTCCTAAAAAGAAAAATCCAAGCCCTACAAAGATTAGCCCAATTCCTTTAAAAACTTTATCTTTTTGGAAGTTTAGTACCGTCCCACATACAATAAGTGGAATCGCAAAGATAGAAATATTAATACTTGTCAATCCAACAATCAGCCAAGAGCCCGCACTATTGCCTAAGTTTGCCCCAAAAATAATCCCAATTCCTTGCGCAAGAGTAATCAAGCTTGCAGAAAGAAAAGAGATGGAAATCACAGAAACAAGGGTTGAGGATTGCATTAGCATTGTAGTAGCTACACCAAACACAATACTTTTCAAGCGCGTATCCGTGGATTTTGTCAAAATCTTTTCTAAAAGTCCCCCGCTAAATGATTTGAATCCCGTGCTTAGATTCATCATACCAATCAGCAAAATTGCAACTCCGGCAAGAATTTGTGCGATTTCTGGAAATGCAACCAAAAAATACAGCATTAAGATAATAACAACAATTAAAGAATATCGTTTGAGATTCTGCAACTCTTTCTTCCTTTTTACAATAAAATTAAGCTGTTAATTATAACTAAAAGTTTGACTATTTCTATATTTTTGTTTTCAATATTATTCAGCTAAATCAATAAAAATTCAAAAACTTCATATTTTCCTTAAAAAATAAAATAATTTTTAACCTTTTAGCATTATATTAACAATAATATTTTAAGATAAATCTTTCAAGTCTAAAAAGGAGCGCGAAATGGGACAAGAAGCAAAAAGAATCTTGATAATTGGTGGGGGTTATGGTGGTTTAAAAGTGGCTTTGGGGCTTCAAAGAAAATATCAAGGAAATGCAAAAATTACTTTGATTAGCAAACACGACTATCACTATCAGACAACTTTGTTACATAAAGTAGCAATCGGAACATTAAGTGCAAGAAAAGCAAGAATTTACTATCGCAAGATTTTAAACCCACAAAAAGTAGAATTTATCAAGGATAAAATCACTCGTCTCTGTCCAACAGAAAATAAAGTCATTGGAAATGGCGGAGAATATCCTTATGATATTTTAGTCATTGGACTTGGCTTCAAGCCTGATAATTTTGGAATCGCGGGAGTAGATAAATATGCTTACAAGCTCTCCTCACTCAATGCCGCATTGAAATTAACAAAAAATATTGAAAATAAATTTAAAGAATTCGTGCATACAAAAAACCCAAAAGATTTGCAAATTATTGTGTGTGGCACAGGCTTTACAGGGATTGAATTTGCCGCTGAACTTGCGACACAATTAGAAGAGCTTTGCCTTATCTGCGGAATTGATAGACAAATTCCAAAGGTTACCTGTATCGGACGCTCACCGCATATCCTGCCTGTTTTTAATGAAAATCTTATCCAAACAGCAGAATCCAAACTCAAAGCACTTGGCGTAGAAATTCTATCAAGTGCAACCATTAAGGAGATTAAAGAGGGCAAAGTCATAGTAGAAAAAGAAGGGCAAAAGCAAGAAATCTATGGCAATACAATTATTTGGAGTGCGGGTGTCAAAGGTAGCGACATCGTAGAGAAATCCGAGATTCTAAACAAAAAAGGACGTATTAAAGTCAATCCCCAATTACAATGTGAGGAGTTTCCAAATATCTATGTCGTGGGAGATTGCGCTATCGCTACTGACAAAGATGCTATCCACGCCCCCACTGCACAACTCTCTGCGCAAATGGGAGACTATCTTGCAGAACTCCTCTGTGCAAAACTAGAAAACAAGCTTTTTGCACCTTCTTTTAAATTCAACCATCGTGGCACGGTTTGTTCTATCGGACATACCGATGGTGTGGGGATTGTTTATCACAAAAATGTCAAAGGTGAAATGGCAGCATTTATGAAAAATACGATTGAAAACAAATGGCTTTACAGCATAGGCGGAATGGATATGGTGCTCAAAAAAGGACAATTCCGCTACCGCACAAGCAACTAACCAATATAGAGTTGCGAGTAATTCTGTCATTGCGTCCTTGTGAAACTTGATTTATTAAGTCGTGGCGTGCGTGAAACACTCTCCGCACAAATCCATAATCTGAAATCTCGCAGTTGAATCTTTTTGATTGCTAAAGTTATAGATTCACTTCGTCGCGTTGCTCTTTGCAATGAAAGGTTGTCGTATGTCAATCACAAGCATTGCAATGGCAGAATCCCTTAAGCTTCCTTACCGCGCAATTTTCGCAAATAACTGCGAAAAGCATTCCTCCACGAAATCAAATAATAAAAAATGCTTTTATTTTCTGCTTCAATACCATAGAATCGTTTGAGAGCCAACCAATCATTTGCTTGACAAATAGACAAAAACCCATTATCAGACAAATCTATAATTTTAAGTCTCTCCTTAGAATCAAGGATAAAATTTTCACTCCAAATATCATTAGAAGCCAAGCCATACGAATGGAGTTTGACAATGAGATTTGAAATCTCTTTAAGATAAGGAGTAATATCCCAAAAATTACTTAACTGCGTCCTTTCTATATATTTGTAAATAATATAAGATTCTAACACCTCTGCCCATACCAAGTTTTTTTGATTTTTTCTGCGACGAAGCAAATCTCATTGGTCAAATCACAGCCAAGTTTTTGGGCATTTTCTAAGCAACAACAAGGAAATTGCTTAATGCAACGCGGCATTAAGCTCTATTTTGCGGTTGGAGCGAAATGCAATCATTGCGCCACTTTTAGAATCTTGTCTGAAATGCACACCATTTTTGCCCGATAAATCACGCCCCTTATAGATTCCGCTTTCTTTAATCTCAAAATTTGGATTAATTTCTGCAATCTTTCTTGCTTCCTCTAGCTCAATCTTAAAGATTGTCCCAGCCAAAACTGCGATTCCACCATCTACAATACAACCATCACCCAGACTAATTCCCGTAGAGCTATTTACACCCAAAAGGCAATTTTTGCCGATACTAATTGGCTCACTATTTCCGCCACTTAAAACACCAAGTATGCTAGCCCCACCGCCGACATCGCTCCCCTCACCTACGACAACACTAGAGCTAATGCGCCCTTCATTCATACAAGCACCCATTGCACCAGCATTGAAATTCACATAACTTGCTCCGGGCATTTGTGTATAACCACCTTTGCCAAGATACGCTCCAAAACGGGTTTTTGCGGTATCAAGCAAGCGAATATTATCGTATTGTGGAATCACTTGCATTAAATAACGGGGAAACTTATCCACAAAATCAATCGCAGGGAACTCTCCACGCATTTTAAGTGGAATCTCATTTTCTCGCAACCACTCTAGCTCAAAAGGCACATTGCCACTCCAAGCAACATTACTCAAAAGCCCAAAGATTCCATCTAATTGCAAACTTCTAAGCGGGGCTTTGCCAAGCGAGAGAGCAAGCAGTTTCAAGTATGCGGATTCTACACTTTTGCATTGCGCATCTTGATAAATTGCACAAAATCGGTAGCGAAAATCGCCACTTTCGGTGTAGATTCTGCCCTCTTGTAAGGCGCGTTGTAACTCTAAAAGCACAGAGACATTTTTGTGTGTATTAGGGCTTTCTTGTGTCTCGGCGATATATCCGCCAAAACTCGCTAAAGCCGCAATAATAAAGCCCTCTGTAATCCCAAGCACCAACTCACTTTCGCATTCCTCTAGCACCTCACATTCTTCACGCAAAGATTCAAGAATCGCATAAGCACCGAAATTTTCACCCCAATTTAACACCGGATAAGTTGCCTGTAAAACCTTGCCACTCATTACGCCTACATCTGCATAACAAACCCCAAATCCTAAAGGCTCTTTATAATGTGGTACGCTCTGTAAAGATTCTACTTTTGTTTTAAATTCTTCCTTATTCATATAAAACTCCTTAAAAATTTGCGGATTATAGCCAAAAGTAAATAAAATTTAATGAATCTCACACAAACATTTCAAAAGATTCTGTGTTTTGAGCAATCTTAATTTGTAGTTTGGCATTACGGATGCTAACAACTTCTTCATCTCCTGCACTTAAAATGTTTAAATCTCCCTGCGCTGTAAGCAAATTTGATAAATAACTCTTGTGCTTTTAGTATTTCTTTTGAGTTCTATTTAACTTGTTTTTTGTGTTGGATTGGCTCTGCGACAAAATCCGCTAAAGAGATTTTTCCCTCTAGCTTCTTTGCCTCTGTTTGCAGGGTGGATTTTAGTTTGGAAATCAGCTTTTCTTTGCCACCAAAATTCTCAAAAAGGTCTATTTCTCCATCTCAATTTTATCATTTTTGCAAGGTTTGATTCTGCATCTCCTGCATATCTTTTGGCAAATCCAAATCCGCAGTTTTAGCATAGTTTTTGGATTATCCTAAAGTCTATATTGCACACTTTCCCCTCTAAAACATCTACACTCAATGCCACATAAGTATCCATATATGTTTCAAGCTTTTTTAAGATTAGGATTCATACCTTAATTTATCTTAAATTTTTAATGCAAACAAGTCTTTATGATTCTAAATTTACAAGAAAGTAAGTTATAATTGCACAAAGAATCTAAAGGGAAAAAATGCAAAATTGGGTTTTAGTTTTGATTGTTTTAGTTGTTATAGTTTTAGCAGTTGCGCTGTTTATCGCATTTTTACGCGATAAATCCATCAAAAACAGAATCAAAGAAAAAGAACCTAAAGTTCCCAATGCACAAGAACTTCTAGAATTACTCAAAGACAAGAACAACAATTTAAACAAACTAGGGCAGTATTCTAATCTCGCATATACGCATTATATGCAATATATGAGTGAAATGTCTGATTTCGATTTAGAATTCATTGCGATTCTAACTTCTCACAAAAGTGTCAATGCAAAACTAATCCTAGAAGCAGAACGACATTTTAAACAGCTCAATCCTGAACGCAAAACCTTATTAGAAAAAGCTCTTAATGTAGGGCTAAAACACCGCTAATTTGTTATAATTTAAAACCTTTTGATTTCCTAAATTCAACTCTAAAAACTAAATTATTTCTTAGATAAAAATCTTAAACTCTTTTGCCGTGGAACTTTTCTAAAGATTCTTAAAATAAGCTAAATTTTTTGAAAGAAAAATATTTAAGTTTATATATATTATTTATTACAAAATATTATAAATAATTACAAAATAAGCAAGAAAATTTTATTGTTTTAAAAAAAATAAAATGATTGAATAAAATTATCTTAATTTTCGTAAAATTAAGCATTAATGCAGAATTTGAATGAGGTAAATTTTCTCATTACACACAATAAATTTTATAATATTTTATTAGGATACGAATTATTTAATTTTTTTAAGAAATTATAGATAATTATTTAATTATAATCATCAAAATTTATGTTATTAGGTTGGATAACATAAAAAATATTAATAAAGGTTAAGTTTTATGTCTTGGAAAAATTTATCACTTGGTAAAAAGTTTTTGTTGCAACAAATTGTGGTATTTATCGCAATTATGATTCCTTTTATGCTGTTCATTGATTCAATAATGACCTCTCATACCAATAAACAACTTGAGTTGAGATTAAGCCAAATTGACCGCGTTGTGAATGAAAACTTCCATCTCTTTGCAAATCAAATATTAGAAGAGGCAAAAAAATCTTTTAATCTCCTTGAAACAATTTTACAGAGATACAAAGGAGAGAAAGTTGCAAACTCTTATGTTCGCCAAAATTATGTTACTATAGAGGGTAAATCTATCCCGAATCTCTACTATAATGGAAATGATTTATCTCGTGCAATAGAGATAGTAGATTATTTTACAAATCTCACTTCCAATGTTGCAACTATTTTTGTTAAGGACGATGAGGGAGATTTCACACGACTTGCGACCTCTTTAAGAGACCTTGAGGGGAATCGCGTGCTAGGCACACAACTTGGTAAATCTCACCCTGCATTTGAAAAACTTAACCAAAAGCAAACCTTTATAGGTAGAATTAAACTTTTTGGTAAAAACTATATGAGCATCTATTCCCCTATTATAGATAGCACGGATTCTGTTATCGGCGCACTCTTTATTGCGCACGATTTAACTGGTGTTTATAAAGGAATCCAAGAAACTTTAAGCGAGATTTCTATAGGCGAACATGGAAAAATCATTATGATTGACCCCATCTATGATGAGTTTGTTTTAGGCGCACCAAGCCAAGCCAAACCAAGTAGTTTAGAGAGATTCAAGAATCTGCCCAAAGGAGGATTTATCAATTACACCTACAATGACAAAGATTACCAAACTTATAGCGGATTTAATTCCAACTTTGAAATCTATATCCTTACAGAAGCCTTACTAGAAGATTTCAAAGAAGCTAATCACACAATAGAACGCATTATCCTTATTGGAATTCTCGTAATGCTTGTAGTTATTTTGGTTATTTCTCTTGTGGCAATTCGGTATGGAATCCTCAACAGATTGCAAGTGCTTACCAAAACGATTCTCAATTTCTTAGATTATATTAACCACGAAAATGACCAAATGCCCCCGCTTTGCAAAAGCAAAAATGGAGATGAAATAGGACAAATCGCCAATAAACTAGATAAATCTATGCAACGCATTGAAAAAGGTATCCAACAAGACAATGAGGCAATTGAGGATTCTGTCTTAGTAGCAGAAAGCATTAAAAAAGGCTATTTGAATCACAAAATTACCAAAGAACCTTATGACCCAAGTCTTGTGGTGCTTAAAAATGTCATTAATGACGCTTTGACGCAAATTGCAACAATGGTAGGAAGTGGTATTGAACTGCTTAAAACCTACGCACAAGAGGATTTCAGAAAAAAATGTGAGATAGAAAATATTGAGGGAGATATTCTAAGTCTTTATGAATCTATCAATCTTTTGCAAAAAAACTCCGTCTCCACAATAGAAAAACGTATGCAAACTGCACAAAGTCTCGCTGGAATCTCTAGCAATATCACAAAGTCCGTAGATGAACTACAGCACGGAGCAACAGGACAAGCAACAAGCATTAATCAAACAGCAGCTTCTATTGAACAAATCAATGCGACTATCCAAAATGTCAGCGACAAAACCGCGGAGGTTACAAAACAGGCAGAAGATATTAAAAGTATCGTGAGCGTGATTAAGGATATTGCAGACCAAACCAATTTGCTTGCTCTTAATGCAGCCATTGAAGCCGCAAGAGCGGGAGAACACGGACGAGGATTCGCAGTCGTTGCCGATGAGGTGCGAAAACTCGCAGAGAGAACCACTAAATCCTTAAGTGAGATTGAGGCAAATACAAATATTCTCGTGCAGTCTATTAATGATGTTTCTAGCTCTATCAAAGAGCAAGTTGCGGATATTTCGCATATCAATGACGCCGTTAGCGAACTAGAACAAGTTACAGAATCTAATGTCCATATTGCCAACCATTCACAAGAAATTAGCCAAACCTTAAGCTCCCTTTCTAGCGCAATTAATGAGGATATAAAAAAGAAAAAATATTAAAATGTAGAATCTCTTTTAGATTCTACAACCCACCAAAAAACTCCACTACCGCTTCACGCATTTAAACAAGTAATTTATAAAAATTTTAGAATTTTGTGCTAAGATTATTTGTTAATTTTTAATACTTAGGGGTAGAGATGAAAAGCAGTATTTTTGAGTTAGTAGAAAATTGGACAAATAACGAAGTAGTCGCAATTTCAGACGCTATTGAACTGATAGAATATGCGGATAAATTAGGTTTTGATGAAGCTTGGATTGGAGAACATCATTTCAATAGTTTTACACTCTGCCCTGCTATCCTTACTCTTATAGGCTATGCGCTTGCACGCACGCAAAATATCAAAGTAGGAAGTGCTGCAATTTTATTACCACATTACCACCCGATTCAACTCTCTGAAGAAATTGCTACATTGGATTTATTGAGCAAGGGGAGATTCCTTTTTGGTTTTGCGCGTGGGGCTTTTCCAATTTTTGATATTTCAATGGGTAACAACCCACAAAACAACCGCAAGATTATGCTAGAAAATGCTAGAATCGTGCATGATTTGCTTTTCAAGGAGCAAGTAAGCTACGAGGGAGAGTTTTGCGATGTCCATAACATCAGTATTCGCCCTCACCCAAAAGGATTGATTCCCTTCTACGTCGCGAGCAATCACGATGAAACCCTCAAAATCTCTGCGCAACGTGGCTATAACTTTTTAGGAGCATTGACACTAGAAGCCAAACGCGCCAAAGAAATTTACAATATTTTTGCAGAAAATGGCGCAAAAGATTTAGAGTTTGTGCTAACGCGGGCAATTTATATTGACGAAGACCGAAGCGTCGCACAAGAAAAGGCACTAATGGGTGTGGATATTTTTACACAATGTATGTTGCGCGCAAACGAATCCAATCCAACCTTTGAAGAAATCATCAAAGCAAGTAATTACGAAGAATTTAGAGCGGAGTTTTTCAATAAAAACAAAATCATGAATTGTATGATTGTTGGCACGCCAAAAGACTGCGTGGAGCAAATTTTAGAATTACGCAAAGAAATTCATTTTAACACGCTTTCTTTGAAACTCCTTTCCTCTCAACTTAAAGATTCGAAAAATATTCTTAGACTTTATAAAGAGTGCGTTGCACCTCATCTCAATGGATTCTAAGCCTAATCCAACTACACTTAAAAATGCTCAAAAGGCACTTTTGAGCTGGTATGCTCTCTATGGTCGTCATCATCTACCTTGGCGCGATAAATTAGCTCCAAATCGTGCCTATCGCGTTTTAATCAGCGAAATAATGTTGCAGCAAACACAAGTAAAAGCAGTGTTAGAACATTTTTATTTTCCTTTTTTAGAATGTTTCCCAAACCTCTGTGCTCTAAGTGCAGCAAATGTTTCAGAAGTATTGCGCGCTTGGCAAGGGCTTGGATACTACTCACGCGCAAGGAATCTGCACAAACTCGCGCAAATTTGTATTGATAATAGCAAGACTTCCACTCTTACTTTTCAAGACATCAATAATCCTTTGCCTTGCGATATTCATCTCTTGCGCAAACTTCCCGGAATCGGAACTTACACCGCAGGAGCGATTGCTTGCTTTGGCTTTGATTTGCCTGTAAGTTTTGTGGATTCCAACATCAAACGCATTCTTTTGCGGCTTTTTGCCTTGCACTCTGCCACCCCCTCTCTTTTAGAATCCAAAGCAAAACTCATTTTAAACCACAAGGAATCCTTCAATCACAATCAAGCCTTGCTAGATTTAGGCGCACTCGTTTGCCTTCCAAAATCTCCCAAATGCAAGGATTGTCCTTTGAGTAATCTTTGCTTAGGAAAAGAGAATTGGCAGGATTTCACACAAAGCAAACCGACAAAAACAATAAAACAAACCTTGCATTTTGGAATTTTTATCCGAGATTCCAACATCGCACTTTCAAAAAGCAAGGAGAAGTTATATTTTGGACTTTATAATTTTCCACAGATTCCACCACATCTTATGCAGACAAGTCAAAAACTTGGAATCTTAAAACATTCTTATACAAAATATCAGCTTACAATAGAAATATATCTTTGTCCTTTTGCAGCTTTAGATTCTTTATCTATCGACTTTGCAAACAAAGATTCTTTGGAGTTTTTTATGCGTAATTCCTTAGAATCCTTGCCTCTGTCTGCTCTAAGTTTAAAAATCCTAAAATTTTTGCATACAAAAGGCTTGTTTTAATAGAAATTTGCTAATATTTGCACTTTGATTAACCCAAAAACAAGGAATCTTTATGCCACTTTTAGATAGTTTCAAAGTAGATCACAAAAAAATGCCAGCACCCGCTGTGCGTCTTGGCAAGGTAATGCACACATCAAAAGGAGATGAAATTTGCGTATTTGACTTACGTTTTTGTAAGCCAAATGTTGAAATACTAAGTGAAAAGGGAATCCATACTTTAGAACATCTTTTTGCAGGTTTTATGCGTGAGCATTTAAATAATGAAAAAGTAGAAATCATTGATATTTCTCCTATGGGCTGTCGCACCGGATTCTATATGAGCCTTATTGGCAAACCAACTCCACAGGAAGTCCGTGATGCGTGGGAAAAAAGTATGCAAGATATTTTACAAGTCAGTGAGATTCCAGAGGCGAATCCACTACAATGCGGCACCTATTTAATGCACTCCCTACAAGAGGCACAAGAAATTGCCAAAAACACATTGGCTAAGGGAATTGGCATTATGGATAACGAAGCTTTAAAACTTAATTTCCAATGACTTTAGAAGAATATTTAAAAGCCATTGAATGCCTCAATCTATGGGCGAAACATTATTATATCTTAGATGACCCCATAGCAAGCGACGAAGAATACGATACGCTTTATCATCAAGTCAAAAATTATGAATCGCAAAACCCTCAAAATATTGCGCCCGATTCTCCTACGCAACGCGTGGGAGACAAGGTGCTAGAATCCTTTAGCAAAGTAGCGCATATCCAAAGAATGTGGAGCTTAGAAGATGTCTTCAATCCTCAAGAATTACAAGATTGGATTGAGCGCGTCTTGCGTGGGGTAAATCACGAGACCTTAAACTTTTCTATTAGTCCTAAATTTGATGGGGCAAGCTTGAATCTCCTTTATGAAAATGGGATTTTAGTAAGTGCTGCGACAAGAGGAGACGCATTTGTAGGAGAAAATGTAACACAAAATGCACGCACGATTCCAAGCATTCCCCTAAAAATAGCCTATAAGGGACGCATTGAGATTCGCGGAGAATGCGTGATTGCCAAAGACGATTTTGAAAAACTCAATCTTGAACGATTACAGCTAAGAGAAAATCTGTTTGCCAATCCACGCAACGCAGCCGCAGGAAGTTTGCGCCAACTAGATTCCAAAATCACTGCAAAGCGAAAATTGCAATTTATCCCTTGGGGTGTGGGTGCTTGTGATTTTAAGGGCTTTATGAGTTCTACAAATATAGATTCTACAAGCCTTGCGCAAGATTCCATAGAATCTAGCCAAGATAGTTTTTTTGCTCTTATGGAAAAAATTTATGCTTTAGGATTCCAAAAATCCCCATTTGTAAAGCTTTGCAAGGATATTCAAGCAATTGAAAAGGCTTATTCTCATCTCATCTCTCAACGTGATTCCTATCCTATCACCTTAGATGGAATGGTGGTGCGCGTAGATTCTATCTCCCTGCAAGAAAAACTTGGATTCACAATTAAAGCCCCTCGTTTTGCCTGTGCCTATAAATTTCCAGCCATTGAAAAAAGAGCAAAAGTCTTAGGAATCACATTACAAGTAGGACGCACGGGTGTAATTACGCCTGTGGCAGAACTTGAACCCATAAGAATTGAGGGAGCAAAAGTTAGTCGTGCGACTTTACATAACTTTGATGAGGTTACAAAAAAGGATATTCAAATCAATGATTTTGTGATTCTTATCCGCAGTGGCGATGTGATTCCAAAAATCATCAAATCTCTACCCGCTTTGCGTGATGGGACACAAACGCCTTGTCCAATTCCGACAAAATGCCCCATTTGCCAGAGTGAATTGCTTATAGAAGAAAAGTTAATTAAATGTCAAAATCTTAGTTGCGAGGCGCGTGTAAAAAATTCTATTATCCACTTTGCAAGCAAAAAGGCACTTAATATTGATGGGTTGGGAGAGAAAATCGTTGAAACATTGTTTGACACAGGAAAGATTCATTCCATTGAGGATTTATTCTTCTTGCAACCGAGAGATTTAAAGGACTTGGAGGGCTTCAAAGATAAAAAAATTCAGAATCTTCTCAATGCGATTGCCGCCACGCGCGGGGTGGAATTATGGCGTTTTATCAATGCACTTGGGATTGAACATATTGGCGAGGGTGCGAGTAAAAAACTAGCAAATAGTTTTGGGATAGAGTTTTATCAAAAAACTTATGAAGACTTTATCGCTCTTGAGGGATTTGGAGAGGAAATGGCAGCTTCTCTAAATGAGTTTTGCAGGGTAAATATTCAACGACTTTTGCGACTTTTGGAGCTTATCTCTCCTGTTTGCACGACGCAAAGGTCTGCGCAAGATTCCAAATTTAGTGGCAAGACTTTCGTTATCACAGGCACATTGTCCAAAGCGCGTGAGGAATATAAGGAATTATTGGAATCTCTTGGGGCAAAAGTTAGCGGAAGTATTTCCAAAAAAACAGATTTTTTGCTTTGCGGTGAAAATGCAGGCTCAAAACTTGCCAAAGCGCAAGAATTGGGTATCAAGATTGTGAGTGAGGCAGAGATTAATGCAATGCTTAAGTAAAGATTCTGCCTCATTGCGGGATTCCACAAGAAAATGTTGGGTTAATTAATTATTGCAATGGAATCCCTAAAGCGAGATTTTGCATTATAGATTGTTTGCCTTGCAATGACAAGTGAAATCTCATTTCCTTTTCTCCCTAAACTCTTTCTTTAACTTACGCACTTCTTGAAAAAATTGCAAATAAGCAAAGATTCGCCCCCCCCCCCCGCACAGAATTAGCAGTAATGAGTGCTTTACCTAATTTATAAGTAAAGCATTCTTTTTCTTTTAAGGCTTGTTTGTAATCTGTATAGGATTCTAAAGGAGGAAGTTTTAAGCTAGGATTCTTTGCAACTCTTGCTTCATAATCTGCAATTTCTTTTCTATGTGTTTCTTTGATATAAGATAACACATAAGGCATTCGTATATATCCCCATAAACTTTTAGAGTTTAGAATCATTGCAGAACCTAGTTTGTAGGCTAAATGATTGTGGATTCTGTGTTTGGCTTTTATGAGATTTGGCTGCAATGCAACAAGTCGTTTTTCAAAAATCGCATTAGCGTATTGCTCTAAACCCCTTTGATACACTTTAGGATTCCACTGAAAACTATATCGCCAAGCCCCTCGTATCATCTCATTAAGTTCTTTTGTCTGTTCTACAAGTGCGGGAAGATAGATTTTATTGCGATTATAAAGCACACTATAATTTTGGTCAAACCATTTTTCATAAGGATAATTTTTGATTTTGTATTTTTTATTTAGCACACTCCATACGCTTTGGTCGTGGCGATTCTCTCTAAAATATGGTAGGTTTGGAATCGTAGATGGGCTATCATCAATGAGTTCAAAATGCTTTTCAAAGGCTTCAAGCCATTCCTTTATAATCTGAATCGTTTTTTGTGTTTTCTTGAGTAGCACAATCCCTGCCGCGCATTGTCCAGATTCTAAAAATTCTTGATTCTCTAGCAATCCAAAATGTGCAAGCAAGTCTGCCTTGTTCCAACATTTTTCAGGATAATTCGTAATACACCCCATAATCTCATTTGCCTCTATATCACTAAAGAGTTCCTGCATTGTCTCTTTGGCTTTTGCATTAAACTCAAACCCAATATCACAATAAAGGAGCAAATCTCCCTCTTGAATTTGCTCTAATGCCATTAAAATCACTCGAGGCTTCCAACACCAATACCCAAACCCGCGCGTGGATATCCTCTCACCTCTTACATTAGTCGTATAAAATTTATCCTTGAAATATTCCACAAACTCTAAGGGCAAGCTTGCTTCTGTGTAGATAAAAATATTATCAAACACCCCCAAAGATTCCGCTTGTTGTTTAAAGCGACAGATAGAGATTCCAAGCCTTGTATCTCCAAAGCTAACTAAATAGGCTTTTTGCCCCCCCCCCCGCAGAACTACATTAGACATTATTTCTCCTTTATATATTCTAAGCCAAGATTGTGGCGAAATTTAATAAAATGAAAACTAGATTGCAAGTTAGCTCCTTTATGATAGGAGCAAAACAATCTTTTCCTTAACCTACTTTAATTTTTCTTTGAGCAACTCATTCACTTTTGCAGGATTCACACCCTTTGCACTTTTCATCACTTGCCCAACAAAGAATCCCAAAAGCTTATCCTTGCCGCTTTTATACTCGGCGACTTTATCAACATTTGCATTCAAAACTTCCTCAATCACTGCTAAAATCGCTCCATCATCACTCACTTGCTCCAAGCCCATTTCCACAATGAGTTTATCCACATCTCCCCCGTGATTCTGCACTAGCACATCAAGGATTTCTTTCGCACTTTTTCCGCTAATTTTTCCCTCATCAATGCGTTTAACCAAAGTCGCTAGTGTAGCAGAATCCACACCACAATTTTGCAGATTATTCTCGCCTTTTAATCGCCCTAGAAGCTCTGTGGTTAGCCAAGTAACCGCACCCTTAGCACTCGCACCTAAGCGTAGCATATCCTCAAAATACAATGCCATTTCAAGCTCACCTGTTAGCACACTTGCATCACTTGCTTTAATGCCAAACTCCCGCACATATCTTGCGCGTTTTTCATCAGGCATTTCTGGAATCTCTCTCCCCTCTGCCATTAAGGCTTCATCAATAAATACAGGCAATAAATCCGGATCTGGAAAATAACGATAATCCGCCGCTTCCTCTTTGCCACGCATAGAACGCGTTGTGCCTTTTGCGGTGTCAAAGAGTCGCGTTTCTTGCACAACCTCCTTATCATATTTACCATCTTCCCACGCTTCAATTTGTCTTTCTACTTCGTATTCAATTGCTTTTTGGATAAACTTAAAAGAATTAAGATTCTTAATTTCTACGCGCGTGTAAAGATTGGAATCCCCTTTGGGACGAATGGAAACATTCGCATCACAGCGGAAACTCCCCTCCTGCATATTCGCATCAGAAATTCCCAAAAATCGCACAATAGAATGCAACTTCTTAAGATAAGCAATTGCCTCATCGCTGCTCCGCATATCCGGCTCACTGACGATTTCCAAAAGCGGAGTGCAAGCACGATTCAAATCTACTTTAGAATAATGGCTTTCGTGAATATTTTTACCTGCGTCCTCCTCCATATGCGCACGCGTTACACCAATGATTTTTTTTTCTCCATTGACTTCAATCTCAATTTCTCCTCGCCCTACGATTGGAATCTCAAACTGACTGATTTGATAGGCTTTGGGTAAATCCGGATAAAAATAATTTTTACGCGCAAAAACAGAATTTTGATTAATTTTCGCATTAATGGCTACGCCAAAAGAAATTGCTTTTTTCACAACCTCACGATTCAACACTGGTAATGCGCCGGGCAATCCTAAGCAAGTAGGACAAACATTTTTGTTCGGCTCTTCGCCAAAACTCGTTGCACAAGCACAAAAAATCTTTGTTTTAGTATTTAGCTGGACATGCACTTCAAGCCCAATGATAGTTTCATAAGCACTCATTCAATTAACCTTATTGTTAAATTCGTGTGCATTTTATCGTGTTTTGCTTTAAAAAGGATTGATAAAAAAAGGAAAGAATCTTAAGAAAATAGAGTAAAGTAAAAGTGGCCGGGAGAGAGGGATTCGAACCCCCGGAGGTATGACCCTCAACGGTTTTCAAGACCGCCGCTATCGACCACTCAGCCATCTCCCGAAACAATTTAAAATTAAAATGGAGGCGACACCCAGATTCGAACTGGGGAATCAAGGCTTTGCAGGCCCATGCCTTACCGCTTGGCTATGTCGCCATTCGTGGTGCCCGAGGCCGGACTTGAACCGGCATGGACGCAATGTCCGAGGGATTTTAAGTCCCTTGTGTCTACCATTTCACCACCCGGGCTATTCAATATAAAGCTACTTTTATGATTAAAAATGGAGCGGGAGACGGGGATCGAACCCGCGGCCCCAACCTTGGCAAGGTTATGCTCTACCACTGAGCTACTCCCGCATAAAAGTGAGAGCAAAATTATAGCGACGCTTTTAAAAAAAATCAAGATATTTTAGAAAAAAATGATAAAATTGCAAAATTGGTTGAATAATTATCATTTACAAAACAACAAGGAATCACAATGAAACAAAACCTTTCCATTTTATCCAAATGCTTTGGAGTCTTAATTTTATGTATTGGAATAGAGACTATGGCTTTAGATTTCACTTATCAAACTTTCCTTATCCCTACCGCGCAAGCCAAAATATTAAATCAAGCCACAGATAAAACCTCTTCCAATCCCCAAACCCTACTTTTTGTTGCAAATTCCAAAGAGGGAATTCTTTATGCTGGCAATCAGGATTTAGGTCGCTGCACACCTTTGTTGCAAGACAAACTAGAATCGCAAAATGAACCTATCACTCTAAAAGAGGGGATACTTGAATGTAAAAATCTAGCCTTAAAGGTTGAAAATGGCGCAATCCTAGGTGCGCTAACCGCTACACAAAACTTTAGACTAAACCTCAAGCTGATAGATTCTATGGTTTTGCGACAACAAGAAATAACCTACCAATATCCAAAAAACTCTAAACAAGCCAAAAATGCCTTAATCTCTACGCAATTTCATTGTTCCAACGATTCAAAAACACAAAAAATCTTGCAATCTGTGTATCAAGAATCTTTTGATTGCAAAAACTCCAAAGAGGTATTTTTGAAAAATTCACAAGATTCCATACAAAACTACTTTAAAGAAATGCTACAAACAAACGACAAAGAAAAAGTGGCGAAAGGAATAGAAAAATACCTACAAACTTCGCCATTTGAAGAATACAAGGGAGAATCTTTATATTATTTTGATAACAATCTACTTGTATTTCTTAAAAGCAATTATCTTTACACAGGAGGCGCACACGGAATCTCTAGCAAATGGGGCGTCATTGTATCTAAAGAAAAGGGAATCCTTCCTCTAAACACAATATTGGATTCCAATAATGGAGAGCTAAAAAGCCTTTTGTGGCAGGAATACCAAAATTATCTCAAAAGCGTGAAAGCAGAAGCCTTTGTGGATTTTGAATCCTTTAGGGTTTCAGATGTTATTTTGTTGGATTATGATTCTTTTGTTTTTCTCTATCAACCTTATGAAATTATGCCCTATGCCTATGGCATTGTTGAGCTTAGAATTCCACTAGAGCAAATGGGGAAATTTGGTAATTTTGCCAAAACACCGCTAGAATCTTTGTTTGTAAAATAATGTAAATAAATTTGCTATAATAAGCATCATTAAGGCAAGGAAATAAAATGAAATGGATTTTGTTTAGCTTATGGATTGGACTTTGTTTAGGATTTCTTGGGTGCGAAAAGCAAGAACATCAAGCAATTCAAGACTCCATAGAACAAAAACAAGAAATCTTAGAAAATCTTGTGCTAAAAAGCAACGATGACACAGAACTGATTGTCAATCAAAAACTACCAAAAAATCAAAGTAATTTTAAAAACATTGAACCAAAAAAAGAAAATATTTTTAAAAATCTCATCATTACTTCTCACCATGAAAATCTCAAAGTTTTACTATTTTTCACGACTTGGTGCGACCCTTGCAAAGGCATTTTGCCTCATTTAGAAAACCTCAAAAAACAATTTGATAACCAAATTGCACTCTATGGAATCCCAGTGGATGATTTGGTGGGTGAAGTAGAAAATTTCAAAGGTATAATGCAGGTTTTTAGCGAAGAAAATAAAGTTGAAATACCTATGATTTTGGATGAAAACCGCACGAAACTCTTTAACGCACTTGGTGGGCTTGAAGGCGTGCCGCTGATTGCTTTATACGATAAAGACGGAAAATATATTATCCATTATCTAGGAGCGATTCCAGAGGAAATGATTGAATTTGACCTCTCACAAAATCTAGCAAAAATAAAGGCACAATAATGCTTGGAATATTCAAAAAAACCCTGCAAAAAACTACACAAAATATTCGTGATTTGCTTCCAAAAACTCATAAAAAGCTTGACAAGGAAACATTAGAGGAAATCCTAATTGCAACTGATATGGATTATGAACTCATTGAAATGATATTAAGCCCACTTGGCGAGCAAATCAGCCGCAATGAGCTTGAAGTCGCTCTACTTAGGCTTTTCCGCAAGGAAAGCTATTATGATAAAGTGCAAGCTAAAATCATAGAAGAAAAACCTTGTGTAAATCTCATCGTGGGCGTCAATGGCGCGGGTAAAACTACAACAATCGCCAAACTAGCTCATCTCTATCAAAAACAAGGCAAAAGTGTGATTCTAGGTGCGGGGGATACTTTTAGAGCTGCCGCAATTGAACAACTTAAGCTATGGGGAGAGAAATTGAATCTCCCTGTCATTGCGTCCAAAATCGGACACGACCCCTCTGCAGTTGCCTTTGATACGATTACTTCCGCAGTTGCAAAAAACCTAGATATAGCCCTGATTGATACAGCGGGGAGATTGCACAATCAAAGCAATCTGCAGCAAGAATTACAAAAAATTATGCGTATTTGTGATAAGGCAAAATCGGGTGCTCCACACCAAAAAATTCTTATTTTAGACGGCACTCAAGGCACTTCTAGCCTAGAACAAGCAAAAGTATTTAGCCAAACACTAGGCGGGATAGATGGTGTGATTATCACCAAATTAGATGGCACGAGCAAGGGCGGAGCGATTTTTAGTATCCTCTATACTTTACGCGTCCCTATTTTGTATATTGGCATAGGCGAAAAAGCAGAAGATTTAATTGTTTTTGACGAAGAAGAATACATCGCGACGATTTTAGATTCTATCTTTGAAAGCTAGATTCCAAAACTTTAGCAAGTTTTCCACAATTCTTTCAAATCAAATCACAAAGGTTGCAAAATGGCAAAGAAAAAAGCGCAAATTTTTGAATGTCAGCATTGTGGATTCCAAAGCTCAAAATGGCTCGGAAAATGCTCTAATTGCGGAGCTTGGGAAAGTTTCTTGGAGCTTAAAACAGAACAAATTGAGGTATTAAAGGCAACTTCATCTCCTCTTAGCACCACCAAAGTTACGCCAATTACAGAAGTGCAAGAAGAGGAATTTGTGCGCTTTAGTAGTGGAGAATCAGAGCTAGATATTGTGCTTGGGGGAGGAATCGTGCTTGGGGGAATGTATTTAGTCGGCGGAAGTCCGGGCGTTGGAAAATCTACGCTTTTGTTAAAAATCTCAAGCAATCTAGCCAAAATGGGCAAACAAATCCTCTATGTCAGCGGGGAAGAAAGTGCTTCACAAATCAAACTACGGGCGGAGCGATTAAATGCAGTTTGCGAAAATCTTTTTTTGCTCAATGCAATCAAGCTAGAGGAGATTTTAGGCACGATTTATGCCAATGAACACTCTTATTCTATGGTTGTAATAGATAGTATTCAAACGCTTTATAGTGAGAATATCAGCTCTAGTCCCGGGAGTGTTTCGCAAGTGCGTGAGGTAACTTTTGAGCTTATGCGCCTTGCTAAAGAGCGTGGAATCTGCGTGTTTATCATTGGGCATATTACCAAAGATGGCGCGATTGCAGGACCTAGAATCTTAGAACATATGGTGGATTGCGTGCTCTATTTTGAGGGAGATTCTAGCCGTGAATTGCGATTTTTAAGGGGATTTAAAAACCGCTTTGGCAACACTAGCGAAATTGGAATCTTTGAAATGAAAAGCAATGGTCTAGTTGGAGCAAAAGAGGCTTCCAAGATTTTCTTTAGTCAAAAGACTTCTGCACCCGGAAGTGCATTAAGTGTCGTAATGGAGGGTTCTCGCTCACTTGTTTTAGAGGTGCAAGCATTGGTGAGCGACTGCGCTTATGGTATGCCTAAACGCTCTTCTACGGGATTTGATTCCAATCGTCTCAATATGATTTTGGCTCTATTGGAGCGAAAATTAGAGATTCCGCTGAATCGCTACGATGTTTTTATCAATATCACCGGTGGAATCAAGATTTTAGAAACTGCGGCAGACTTAGCAGTCGTAGCAGCAATTCTATCTAGTTTCCGCAACCGCCCTCTCTCTAATGGAAGCATATTTTTGGGTGAAGTCAGCCTTGTAGGAGACATTAGAGATGTTCCCAATGTAGAAGCAAGACTCAAAGAAGCATTATCTCTTGGAATCTCTAATGCGATTCTACCCAAAAAACCCGCGCAAAAAATCAATATCAAATGTTTTGAAGTGCAAGAAGTTACAAAAATCATTGATTGGATGTAGAGATTCCACCTTTTGCAACTCTTTATTTTTTCTAGATTAGAAAATTAGTTTTAAAATTTACTTATAATTTACGCCCTTGTGTTCTTTTGTGCCTTTACGGCAATCTACAATGTTAATCTCGTTTTAAAGATTCCATTGCAAAAGCAGAATCCCTGCTATTCCTTATGCACATTAAGCGCAGAGAAACTCTGACTTGTCGGCATTATCTCTAATGTATTCACATTGATATGTTTTGGTAAGGTAGCAACCCAATAAACCGCTTGAGCAATATCCTGTGGCGTAAGAGCATTTGCCCCTTGATAGAGCGCGTCTGCTTTGCTTTTGTCGCCTTTGAATCGCACAAGCGAAAATTCACTACCCCCAGCAAGTCCGGGTTCAATATCACTTACGCGCACATTTGTGCCACTTAAATCCGCACGCAAACCCAAAGCAAATTGGCGCACAAATGCTTTACTCGCCCCATAAACATTACCTCCCGGATAAGGATAACTTCCCGCAATTGAACCAATCGTAATGATATGCCCGCTTTTGCGCTCCACCATTTGTGGCAGAATCAAACGCGTGATAAATGCAAGGGCTTTGACATTGACTTCAATCATTCTCTCCCAATCCTCAAAATCACATTTGTCTGCACTTGTCAATCCAAGTGCAAGCCCTGCGTTATTGACTAGAACATCAATTTCTTTGAAATTTTGTGGTAGAGATTCTATGGCTTGACGCAAAGAATCTTTGTCGCAAATATCACAAGGCAGAGCTATACAATGTGGAATCTCTTGCGCAAGGGATTCCAACTGCTCCTTGCGCCTTGCAAGCGCAATGACTTTGTGTCCTTTGCCGCCAAACTCTTGAGCGATTGCACGTCCAAACCCGCTAGACGCACCTGTAACTAATACATTCATTGTCTTTCCTTTGGTGTTGAATATTGCTTGAATTATAGGAAGTTAGTTTTAAAATTTACTTATAATTTACGACCTTGTGTTCTTTTGTGCCTTTGCGATACTGCGTCCTTGCAAGTATTTTTGTAAAAAATGCGTAGCAATCTATAATGTAGAATCTTGCTTTTAAAGTTTCCATTGCAAAGGTTAATTTATACAAGATTACGGGATTATAGATTTGCAAAAGTATGGGACTAAAACTCTACAACAAAGCCACGATTCAAACCTGCAAAATCTTGATAAAACTCCAAACTCTTATGTGGCAAAGTTTGCAGATAAGATTCCACACTTTCTTTTTGATTATAACCCATTTCGCAAATCAAAAACGGAATCTTGCAATCAAAGCTAAGTTGAATAATATGCAACAGCATTTCATAGCCTCTTTTTCCACCAAAAAGAGCATTTTGTGGCTCAAACCTCAACGTAGGAGGTAGAATCTCACCCTCCTTGATATAAGGAGGATTTGCGAGCAACAAATCAAAAGGAATCTTTAATGCCTTATTAAAATCTAAATACGCGCTTCTATGCAAAGTTAAATTCTCCGCTCCAAATCTAACTCTATTAACATAGGCATTAAAAAGGGCTTCGGGTGAAATATCGCTTGCGTGAAATTCTAGTTTAGGATTCTTTGAAGCAAGCAAGACACTGATTGCTCCACTCCCTACACCAATTTCTGCGATTCTTGTGCAAGATTTCCGCACAATCAAATCCAATGCCTTTTGCACTAAAATCTCTGTTTCTGGACGCGGAATCAACGCACCATACGAAACATATAGCTCTTCACCATAAAAGCTCACGCTCTCTACCAAATATTCTATCGGCTCGTGATGACTTCTGCGCAAAATCAATTTTTTAAAAGATTCCAACCAAAAAGGCTGAATCGTTGTTTCAAAATTACAATGCAAAGCAACTCTAGGCTGCCTTAAAACAAACCCAAGTAAAATTTCAGATTCTAAAAGCGGGCGCGGAATCCCTTGTTCTTTTAGCTTTTTTGCGCCATATTTGAGAGCTTTTTGAATACTCCATTGTAATTCCATTGCTTAGACTTCACTTAAACTTTTTGAATATTCTGTGGTTGATTTGCTAGATTTGCACAGCCTAATGCCATTAAGCGCGCCATTAAAGGCGGGTGGCTATAAAAAAATCGCATATACAAAGGGTGAGCCAAAGGAAAGGAATTGTTTTCTTTAACAAGAACTAATAGCGCATTTGAGAGGGATTCTGCGCTTGTTAGCTCTGCACCAAATCTATCGGCTGCAAATTCGTTTTGGCAACTTCTCCAATTTACCAACAGCATAAAATACAATCCAATCGGCGAGCTTAAAAGCAACAAAAAGACAATCAATGCGTGCGCACTTCGCTCCAAATTTGCTTCAACAAACAAAGATTCGGGCAAGTTTGCTACCACAAATAATAAAACGCCAAAAAATCCAAGCACAAGCCCTAGCATTTTGTAAATATCGTAATGCTTAAAATGCCCAAGCTCGTGCCCCAAAACAGCAAGAATGGAATCACTTGAAATTTTTTCTAACAAAGTATCAAACAATATCACGCGTTTTGCGCGTCCTAATCCCGCAAAATACGCATTCAATCTCCCATCGCGTCTAGAAGCGTCCATGACAAAAACGCCTTTGCTTTGGAATCCCACACGATGTAATAAAGCAGTGATTTTATCCTGTAATTTTGGATTTTCAAGGGGAGTGAATTTGTTAAACATCGGCGCAATCAAAAGAGGATACAAGAAATTTATCCCAATAAGCAAAACTGCTCCAAAAAGAAACACATAAACTTCCCAAAATCGCACTTCCAAAATAATCCAACTAAAAACAAAAATCAAGATTCCACTCACAATAAGCAATAAAGCAAAAGACTTCAAGGTATCTGTGATAAAAAGCTTCATTCCACCTTTTGCAAAACCAAACTTTTTATCAATAACCAAAGTCTGATAAGCTTCAAAAGGTAAATTCACCAATGCTCCAACAACAAGAAACACGAGCACAAAGACGACAGATTTCATCAAAGGCGATAGCTCCAAAGCCGAATCTAAGGCAGAAAAACCAAAAAGAATCCAAAAACTCATAAGTAAAAAATCTAAACTCACATTATAAATTGCAATTTTTTCACGCACGCTTGCATAATCTGCTGCCTTTAAAAACGCACTAGATTCTAAAATATAAGGTGGTTTGGCTTTTTCTTGTCGGATAAAATTTAACTGCAAAAAAGAAAGAATCAGCTTCGGAAGACTAAAAAATAAAGCATAGCACACAATTAAATTCATTTATAAACCTTTCAATGGATTGGATTTAAAAGTTTTCTAGGGCAAACTCCATATCCTTTTCAATCACGCTTCCGTGCGTTTGCCCCTCAAAACTTTTAAAATACGCCACACAAGCACTTTCTTGCGTGATTCTATTTGCAAGAGATTGCGCACTCAAAAAAGACTTTTTCTCAACCAAATGACTTTCTAATTCTCCTTGTGTGATAAAAATCAAAGGGCAACTCTTTAGCCGAATCTCTCTAGGTAGAAAGGAAGCTTCTCCCCACCACAAAGATGGGGAATTAATAAAAAAATGCGTAAAATCTCTGCTCTCTTTAAGCAAAGAGTTTAGCACAAAGATTCCCCCAAAAGAATGCCCAAAAAATGCTTTATAATCAGGATTAATAGGATATTTTTTTGCTAAAAAAGGCAAGAGTATCTCTTGAACAAAAGACAAAAACTCCTTGTCTCCACCGCCTCCTTGAAAATCCTCTCCTAGCACTTTTGGCATATAATCCCTCGTGCGTTTTAAAGTGTCAAACGCTTTTGGGCTATCATAGCCCACACCGACAATGATAATGGGTTCTTTGGGCGGATTTTGATACAGATTCAAGATTCTAGGGAAAAAAGCATTGCCATCAAGAGACACAAAAAGCTTGTAATTTGCGCCTTGCAACTTACTCTTTGCAAGAAAGATTCTGTATTTTATATCTTTGTAGAGGAAATCCTTTGCCTGCGGGATTTCAAAAAAATCTTTTACTTTTACAGAAAGTTGCGGAATCACCTGACTTGGTTTTGCAAAAAGCACACAAAAAAATGCCAAAAAGAAAAAGATGATTTTCATTAAAACCTTGCTTGCTTTTTGTCTTTTTCTTAATTAAAAGAATCTTAAAAAAAAATTCTTCAATTCGTCAAATTTTCAAAAAGCCAAATGAGATAAAATTTCCAAAATTTTGCGTATTATAACAAAAGCATATATAAAATTATTGTTTAATAATGTATAATCTACAAAATTGTATTAAAATAATTGGGAATTTTATATGGGAATTTTTGAACGAAATGATATTGCGATTGACTTAGGCACGGTGAATACTATCGTGCGCAACGATATGGAAACAACACTTTTTTGCGAAGCGACTTGTATTGCTCTTGAAAAAAAATATAATTCTCATCGCATTCTAGCAATCGGCGATTCGGCAAAAAAAATGCTAGGACGCACACACAACGAAATAGAAGTAGTCAATCCTCTTTTGAATGGAGCTATCAGCGATTTTGAAACCACTAAAATCTTTATGAACGCAATTTTGCAAAAAGCAAAAGCGGGTTCGCTCTCTCCCCGCGTAGGCATTAGTATCCCTCAAAACCTCACGCAAGTAGAGAGACATTCTCTCTATGAAGCAACAATGCTTGCGGGAGCGAAAGAAGTCTTGCTCATAGAAGACCCCTTTAGCGCGAGCGTTGGTGCTGGATTAGACATTTCTACCGCACGTGCAAAAATGATTATTGACGCTGGAGGAGGACTTGTAGAAGTCAGTATTATTTCCTTAAATGGACTGATTACAAGTGCTTTTACCAAAGAAGCGGGAGATTTCATAGATTTCGCCTTAGTAGAATATTGTCGCCATAATAAAAATATTGGAATTAGCAAGGAAATGGCAGAAAACTTGAAACGCAAAATCAATGTTTTTGCCAAGAATCCCACAATTCATATTGGAGCAAAAAACCTTGCCAATAGTATGCCCATAGAATGTGAATTAGACTTAGAGGAATTCAAAGGCGTTATTTTAAATAGTCTTTACAAAATCAAAGACATTATTATTGAGGCTATCCACAATGCACCTCCGCAAATTGCGCCCGATTTGATTGAAGATGGGGCGACTTTGACGGGTGGTTTGGCACTGATTCCGGGTATTAAGGATTTCTTGGAAAAAGAACTTAGAATGCAAATCCACCTTACTCCAGACCCACTTTTGGATATTTCCAAAGGGGTTTGGCAGATTATGCAAGATTATGAATCTTTTGAAAAAAGTTTATAATGAATTCTCACTCTTTTCTTGAACCTCTTGCCACACCAAGTGGAATCCAAGCCTTTTTAAGCCGCGCACCGCTTAATATCGCCTTTCACGCGGGAGGAGATTCCAAAGAAAATGTAGAATCCCATCGCTCTCTTTGTATAGCCCCTTTTCCTCTTTCCTCTCTTGCATATCTTAATCAAGTGCATAGCAAAGAGATTCTAAAGGCACAAAGAGGAGGATTATTAGGTGATGGCGATGGAATCTTGATTGCGCAAAAAAATATTATCGGGCTAATTATGGTAGCAGATTGCAATCCGATTTTGCTCTTTGATACCAAGCACAAAGTCCTAGCATTGCTACACGGCGGACGCGTAGGCTTACAAAAAGGCATTATTCCCAACGCTTTAGAACAAATGCAGCAAGAATTCAACACGCAAACCTCCGATTTGTTTGCCTATGTTGGACCTTCTATTCGTGCGTGTTGTTATGAAGTAGGCGAGGAAGTCTTGAAAGATTCCCTCTTAAAGAAAGGCAAAATCGTGCGTGAAGGCAAGATTTACTTAGATTTAATCGCAATCATAAAATCTCAATTTAAAGCCACAAATATCACAAATTACGATATTTCACCTCACTGCACTTGCTGCACTTCTGCTTACTTTTCTTATCGCAAAAATCCCCAATGCGGACGCTTTGGATTGTTTGCATATCTAACTTAAAGGAGACAAACGATGATTATTATCCCTGCAAGGCTCAAATCCACGCGTTTTCCCAACAAGGTTTTAGCGCAAATTCGTGGAATCCCTATGATTGTGCGCACAGCAGAACTCGCCAAGGAGATTGATGATGTTATCGTCGCTTGCGATGATTCTCTTATTGCGGAGGTTTGCACGCGCTATGGCATACGCTCAATCCTTACAAGCAACACACACGAAAGTGGAACAGATAGAATTGCTGAATGCGCTAGACTTTTAAAGCTTACTAAAGAGGAGATTATTATTAACTTGCAAGGCGATGAACCATTCTTGGAGCAAGAAGTCATCTTGCGCTTAAAACATTTAATGGAAAATGAAGCCAAAAGTCGCGGTGAGATTCCATTTATGGGAAGTTGCGCAAAATCAATCACTAGCGAACAAGCTAATGACCCAAATCTTGTAAAAGTAGTCTTGAATGCCAAGAATGAGGCGATTTACTTTTCGCGCTCCAAGATTCCTTATGATAGGGAAAATCAAATAGAATCCGGCGCACAATATTTAGGACATTTAGGAATCTATGCGTTTAGCGGTGAAAGCCTGCAGGCTTTTTGTAATTTACCAAAATCTACTTTGGAATCTATAGAAAAACTAGAACAATTGCGTGCTTTAGAACACTCTAAAACCATTGTAATGGCAAAAGTAGAATCACAATCTTTTGGAATTGACACCAAAGAGGATTTGGAACGCGCCTTAAAAATGTTTTCTAAGTAGCTTTTAAAATTATTAAGATTTTGCATATATGCTCGTAATGACACAATTACCCTTGCGATTCTTATATTTGACTTGCTTCGTTTTTCACTGCGTTCGCCTCTTGCAAGGACGAATAATCAAGATAAATATAAGATTACATTAAGCTTTTTATGGTAAAAGCCAAAGGTTATTTTGCAAAAGTTTCAAGCAAGCAAAATTAAAAATAAAAACTAAAAATATCATCTTAGGGAGTTATTATGGAATCTAAAAAAGTTTATTTAGATAATAATGCAACCACTATGCTAGACCCACAGGCTAAAGAGTTAATGGAATCTTATTTTTGCCAAAAATATGGCAATCCAAACTCCTTGCATAGTTTTGGCACAGAAACACACATAGCAATTCGTGAGGCATTTAATCATCTCTATGAAGGAATTAATGCGCATGATGAAGACGACATCATCATCACTTCTTGCGCGACAGAAAGCAACAATTGGGTTTTAAAAGGTGTGTATTTTGATACTTTGCGCTTTGGTGAAAAGAATCATATCATCACGACACAAGTAGAACACCCTGCAATTCGTTCAACCTGTCAATTTTTGGAATCTCTAGGTGTAGAAGTAACTTATCTGCCTATTGGAGAAAATGGCACACTAGATGCAAGTGCAGTAGAAAATGCTATCACAGATAAAACCGCATTGGTTAGCGTAATGTGGGCAAACAACGAAACGGGGATTATTTTCCCTATTCAAGAAATTGGGGCAATTTGCAAAAAGAAAGGAGTGCTTTTCCACACGGACGCAGTGCAAGCTATCGGCAAAATTCCCGTTGATGTGCAAAAGGCACAAGTAGATTTCTTAAGTTTCAGCGGGCATAAATTCCACGCACCTAAAGGAATCGGTGGGCTTTATATTCGCAAAGACATTAAGCTTACCCCTTTATTTCACGGAGGAGAACATATGGGTGGCAAGCGTAGCGGAACTCTCAATGTCCCTTATATCGTAGCATTAGGAGAAGCAATGCGACAAGCTTCACTTCATTTAGATTTTGAACGCAACAATGTGCGTCATTTGCGTGATAGATTAGAAGATGCTTTACTAGAGATTCCAGATGTTTTTGTCATAGGCGAGCGGGCTTTGCGTGTGCCAAATACGATTCTAGTAAGCATTCGTGGAGTAGAGGGAGAGGCGATGTTGTGGGATTTAAACAAATATGGTATTGCTTGCTCCACAGGAAGCGCGTGTGCAAGTGAGGACTTGGAAGCAAATCCTGTAATGAGCGCAATTGGCGCAGATAAAGAATTAGCACATACTGCAATTAGAATTTCACTTAGTCGCTTTAATACAAAAGAAGAAATTGACTATGCAATGGAAGTTTTTAAAAAATCTATTGCACGTTTGCGCTCTATTTCAAGTAGTTATTAAAGAAACAAATTAAGAATTAAAGGAAAAAGAATGGCAAAAAATGAATTATTAGGCGGTGCGTTATGGGACGCATATAGCAAAAAAGTAAGCGAAAGAATGGACAACCCAACTCATTTAGGCGTGATTACGCAAGAAGAGGCAGATAAAAGAGGATTGAAGCTTGTTGTCGCAGATTATGGCGCGGAGGCTTGCGGTGATGCAGTCCGACTTTATTGGCTCATAGACGCAAACGATACGATTGTAGATGCGAAATTCAAGAGCTTTGGCTGCGGGACTGCGATTGCAAGTAGTGATATGATGGTAGAGCTTTGCTTGGGCAAAAAAGTGCAAGAAGCAGTGAAAATTACCAATATTGATGTAGAAAAAGCGTTGCGTGATGAGCCTGATACTCCAGCCGTCCCGGGACAAAAAATGCACTGCTCTGTAATGGCTTATGATGTGATTAAAAAGGCAGCGGCGCAATATTTGGGCAAGAATCCAGAGGATTTTGAAGATGAGATTATCGTCTGTGAATGCGCACGCGTGAGCTTAGGAACATTAAAGGAAATCATTAGGATTAACAATCTAAAAACGATTGAAGAAATCACCGAATACACGAAAGCAGGTGCGTTTTGTAAAAGTTGTATCCGACCCGGAGGACACGAAGAGAGGGAGCATTATCTAGTAGATATTTTGCGTGAAGTGCGTGCAGAAATGGAAAATGAACTTCAAAACAAAACCGATTTGAATTCCAAAGACAATTCAGAATTTGCCAATATGACGATTGTGCAAAAAATCAAAGCTATTGAATCCGTGATTGATGAAAAAATCCGCCCAATGCTGATGATGGACGGGGGTAATATGGAAATCATTGATTTAAAAAATGCAAGTGATGGCTATACTGATGTGTATATTAGATATTTAGGTGCTTGCAGTGGTTGTGCAAGTGGTGCGAGTGGCACGCTGTTTGCGATTGAATCAGTTTTGCAAGAAAACTTGGATTCTAGTATTCGCGTTTTTCCTGTGTAAAACAAATAGAATCTTAAAATTTAAGTTTCAAGCAAGATTCCAACATTATGGATTTGCGGGTGTGGGCAAAACCCTTGCGCAATGTGCGCTACAAATGCTACACATTCTCGCAATGATAGAGTAGTAGCTTTTATTTGGATACCACCAATAAATCAGACAGGAACGAAGTATTGGCTCAAGGCTCAAGAGGCATTATTAAGCGCTATTCCTCCCCTAATGCCTCTTTGGCGATTTTTACTAAAGGCTCTACATCGTATTCTTGAATCTTTTGTTTCATAATTTTCAAGTATTCCTCAATATTTTCTGAAGTCAGCCTATGCGTATTATCCCGAATCGCGTCTAATTGCATAGAGTTCATATCAATGTTATAATGCACTAAGTCGCTATAATTTGCAATATTATCCGCATAGTCTAAAGTATCAAATCCGTAGATTTTAGTATTAGGATAAGCCTCCAACTCGCCAATTAACCAAGTTAAAACTGCAACCCAAGTATAAAAATACTCTGAATTTGTCATAGGTTTTTTCCCTAAACGATAAACATTGTAATTCAATCGCGAATAAGGAGGAACGATAAAATAAAAATTTGTCTGAGGATAATCTCTCACAAATGTAAGTAAAAATTTATCTAAATATTTTTTATCATTACTTATATCTCTTACATTGACTTTTTGCAACTTAGCAAAATCATTTACCCTTATCACATCGGCTAAGTCCAGCAATTGTGCCACATTTTTATAATCAACAAACCAATTTTGTATGCCACCAAGACGCTTATTTACCTGCTCGTCATTTCTAAAACTAGCCAACTCCTCTGTATCTTTAATAGTCATTTTACACCCTCCACTATTTGATAAGCTCAAGGCACATTTAATAAACTTTCCATTAAAATAAATTTTCAAGTCGTTCAGCTCATTATTATCATAGAGAAAAGCAAAATAACTCCCACTTTCTGATATTCCTACAATTGCATCAAGTGATAAAATCACAGATTTAATAGGCTTTTTGCGCAAAGCATAATTAAGCACCAATGCTCTTTCAGCCAAAGAAGAGCCAGCAAGAGAGAGATTCACCCATTCTCCGCCTAATTTCTCCTTTGCTTCTTTAGCGGAAGTATTTGCCAACATAGAAGTACCTAAAATATACGAATCAAAATTGTAATGCTTGATGATTCCTTTTGCTTGCATTCTTATATCATCTGAATAAGTTTCCTCCCTAAAATAAGGCTTATGATAAAGCAAAAATGGGTCATAAAAATATAAAATCAACACCAAAAACAAACCAACAAACAACGGAATCGCCAAAGAGATAATGCAAAATTTTTTATCCATAAGATTTCCTAAAAATTAAAATAAATAAATTCTGTATAAGGTGTAACCGCAAGGGTCATTAATGAAACTAGCAAACAAAATCCTATTAAAACTGCTAGTTTATAACCCGCTTTAAACTTTGCTAATTTTTCTAAAGAATTACTAAAACACAAGCACAAAACAAATGCCATCAACAAATAAACAACAAAATCATTTCTAGCTCCAAGATTTGCCAATAATTCTGGTATGTGATGCGCCTTCCGCGGCAACTCCACCCACACAATCCCAAACATTCCTTTAAGCAGATTCATTGCCCCTTGTAGATTCTCACTTCTAAAAAATATCCAAGTGATATTTAAGAAATTAAAGGTAAGAATCCAACAAAGGACTTTATAGATTTTACTCCGCAAAAAGCTTTTCTTTTGAAGTTGGAATCTCTCTAGTATAAGCCCATAGATTCTATGCACACACATTGCACTTCCGTGTAAGACTCCCCATATTATAAATCCCCAGCCAGCTCCGTGCCAGATTCCACTCAAAAAGGCTACAAGAAAGAGATTTCTAAGGGTAAGCAACTTGTTTAAGGCTTCATAAAATTTAGAATCTTGATACTTAAGATTCCTATTCCCTCCAAGAGGAATATAAAGATAATCCTTTAAGAATCTCCCTAGAGTAATATGCCACCTCCTCCAAAACTCACTGATATTTAAAGACTTATAAGGAGAATTAAAATTAAGAGGCAACATTATCCCAAAGAATAATCCTAAACCTATTGCCATATCACAATATCCACTAAAATCAAAATAGAGCTGAAAGGTATAGCTAAAAGTTGTAGCCCAAGATTCAAAGATGTTTAAAGCTCCCCCATTTTCTACGACTTTAAATCCTGCATTTGCCCATTTAGCAAAAGAATCTGCAATAAAGACTTTTTTAAAAAATCCAATAGAGAATATAAACAAACCTTTTGCAAGATTCTCCCAAAGTTTGCAATGGACTGCTTTACAAAATAAAGTATGGAATTGGGGCATCATCTCTTTGTGATGCACAATAGGACCCGCAATGAGTTGAGGAAAGAAACAAACAAAGAGACAATAGTCTAAAAAGTCTAATTCTTGAGATTCCTCTTGTAAATCACGAATATCTACTTTTTTATAACAATCCACCAAAAAAGCAATTTGTTGAAAAGTAAAAAAGGAAATGGCTAAAGGTAAAAGAATATGTGGCAAAGGAATCGCAAAATCAAATTCCAAAAGTTGCGCAAAAAGATTGAAGTTTTCCAAAAAGAAATCAGCATATTTAAAGAATCCTAAAAATGCAAGATTGAATAGAATGCCAAGAATAAGGTAAGGCTTAGGATTCTTAAAAATCTGCTTGGGAGTAGAACTAAAAGTGCAATTAGGATTAAAAGGAGAGGATTCTAAATAAAGGCTATTTTGCCCCCCCCCCCGCTCAAGTTTAAAGAGGAAGAAAGCAAGAATTTGTTTGCATTAAGGATTATTTTTCCAATCAAAAAATTTACTCCAATGCTTCCAAGCAATAAAACAAGATAAGAGGGATTCCAAAAGCCATAGAAGAATAAGCTTCCTAAGATTAAAAAGACTTTGGCAAGAAAATCTTGCTGATAGAATCTTAAAACATAGAATCCTAAAAGCATTAAGGGTAAAAAGGCAAAGAGAAAGACAAAGGAAGTAAAGACCATATTATCCCCTTAGTGCTTCTAATTCTTTTGTGATTTTAGCGAGCTTTTGTCTTTGCTCCTCTAGGGCTTGCTGATTTGTTTCTAGCACATTTTTAGGCGCATTGGCTAAGAATTTTTCATTTTTGAGCATTCCTTCTAGTTTGTCAATCTCTTTTTGTGTTTTTTGCGCTTGCTTACTTAGCCTTGCGATGATAGGGGCTAAATCAATTTCTGCTGTGGGCAAATAAGTTTCTAGCTTTTCTGTAATATCTACTATACAATTTGGAATCTTAGCCTCAACAATCTCTAAGGATTCCACTTTGGCTAGCTTGCAAACATAGCGCACAAAAAGCTCACGCATAGATTCTGGAATCCTAGCATTCACATAGGCTTTTGCTATTTTTTGATTTGCTAAATCAATCGTTGCCTTTGCCCGCCGAATAGAAACAATAGAATCCAAAATCAGCTCAAAAGTAGCGAAATTTTCTGTGTCTTGATAGGCAAAATTTGGATATTCTTGCACCATTATAGAGCCACTTTGCTCTAATGTGCTACCATCTAGCTTATGCCACAAATAATCGCTAATAAAGGGCATAAAGGGATGCAAAAGCTTCATTGCTTCTTTAAAAATCGCACCAAGTTCTACAATAGAATCCTTATCTGCCTTGTTCAGTTCAATCCCCCAATCGCAAAACTCTCCCCACAAAAAGCGATAAAGCGTGCTTGCGCCATCGTTAAAGCGATAGGATTCCAAATATCCGCGCACTTCGGTGATATTTTGGCTTAAAAGCTGTGCCAAATACTTACCAAGAGGTGTTTTAATTCCTTTTAACTCACTTAGATTTGGGAATTTCTTTTCATTCAAAAGCAAAAAGTTACACGCATTATAAAGCTTATTTGTGAAGTTTTTGCTAATTTCTAGCTGATTTGGCACGAGCTTTACATCGCGTCCTTGAGCACAAAGAATCGCAAGAGTGAAGCGCAACACATCGGCACTATATTCCTCAATTTTTTCTAAAGGATCTACAATGTTTCCCTTAGACTTACTCATTTTATTGCCAAACTCATCTCGGACAAGTGCGTGCAGATAAATATCGGGATAAGGGAGTTTAGATAAAAAGTGTTCTCCCATCATCAACATTCTAGCAACCCAAAAAAACAAAATATCAAAGCCTGTAATCAACAAAGAGTTAGGATAAAACTCCTCTAAATCCGTTGTTTGCCATACCTCACCCTCACCCCATTTACCATTGCCAAAACCAAGCGTTGAAAAGGGCCAAAGCGCAGAACTAAACCAAGTATCTAGCACATCAGAATCCTGCCTTACTGCCTCACTTCCACAATGCTTGCAAACCTTTGGAGATTCCACACTTGCAAACTGCCCTCCACAAGAATCACAATAAAATACAGGAATCCGATGTCCCCACCAAAGTTGGCGCGAAATACACCAATCCCTAAGCTCCCGCATCCACGCATTATAATTATTTTTCCATTGCGCAGGGAAAAAATTGCTCTCATTTGCATTGATTTTAGCAATTGCTTTTTGTGCCGCCTCTTTTTTCAAAAACCACTGCTTAGAAATATAAGGTTCTACAATGTTTCCGCAACGATAACAATGCCCTGTCTTGTTTTGGTAATCCTCAATTTTTTCTACAAAGCCTAGTGATTCTAGCCTCTTTATAATTTGCTCTCGTGCTTCTAGTCGTTCAATTCCTGCAAATTCTCCTGCATTTTCATTAAGAATTCCATACTTGTCAAACACTACAATCTGCTCTAAATTATGTCGCTTGCCCACTTCATAGTCGTTTGTATCGTGTGCGGGTGTTACCTTTACCGCACCTGTCCCAAACTCCATATCTACATGCGAATCTGCAATGATTGGAATCTCGCGATTCAAAAGCGGCAAAATCACTTTTTTACCTACAAGATGAGAAAACCTAGAATCACTAGGATTTACCATTACCGCACTATCACCAAAGTAAGTTTCTGGACGCGTGGTAGCCACCACAACACAGTCTTTAGAGTCTTTTAGAAAATAGCGCAAATAGTAAAGTTTTCCCTTGTTTTCTTTATATTCTACTTCCACATCAGAAAGCGCACCATCGTGGGTACACCAATTCACCATATATTTGCCTTGAATAATCAATCCCTCATCATAAAGCTTAACAAAAGCCTCTTTCACTGCATTTTGCAATCCCGTATCCATAGTAAATCGCGCCCTACTCCAAGCGGGAGAGCTGCCGAGTTTGCGCATTTGATTTAGAATCATTCCGCCGCTTTTTTCCTTCCATTCCCACACTTTTTGGATAAATTTCTCGCGCCCTAACTCCTCTTTCTTGATTCCTTGCGCAAGAAGTTGCTTTTCTACAACATTTTGCGTTGCAATTCCTGCGTGGTCAAGTCCGGGCTGCCAAAGCGTCTTAAACCCGTCCATTCGTTTATAACGCACAATAATATCTATTAAGGTATGATTGAGTGCGTGTCCGATATGCAAACTGCCTGTAACATTAGGAGGTGGAAGCATAATGCAAAATCTCTTGCCTGCCTTTTGGATTCCTTGATTTCCATTGATTTCAAAATAACCCGCCTCCTCACAAAATTTATAATAAGCAGATTCTACTTCTTTGGGTTGGTAGGTATTTTGCGCTTTGGAGTTTTGCTCTTCTTGTGGATTTTTCCCTGAATCGTTTTGCATAAAAGCCCTTTTGTGCATAGCAAAATAAAATTGGAATAGTTTTTGCTAGCTTTTGATTTGAATTTAGAATTTTACCAATAAAAATTTAAATTTCTTTATTTTTCATTTTAAAAATGCTTAAAAATGGATTTAGAGCTAAAATTATGGTAAAATGCGGAATTACATCAAAAAAGGAGTTCATGATGAAAGGTGAAAAATTTCATATAAAATCCCCAATTTTAGGGTTTGATAATGTCAGCGAAGTAGAATTTGCAGAAGTAGATGACGGAGCATTAGGATTTTTATCCTTACGAGGGCAAGATGTAGAATTGTTGCTGATTAATCCTTACAAAGTGCGTGAGTATTCCTTTGAAGTGCCTGTTGCGATTCAAACTTTGCTTGATATTCACAAAAACTCAAAGGTAAAAGTATTTTGTGTCTTTGTGCGTGAAAAAGAATCTGAAATTCGTATCAATTTCTTAGCGCCTATTATTTTAAATGACGACAACAAAACTTTAGCACAAGTCGTTTTAAATGCCAAAGAATATCCAAATTTTGGTGTAGCAGAATCTATCAAAAACTATATTAAAGAATAGTCGGGTTGTCCCTCTCAACCCTCAATGCCCAGCAAAAGGAAGCTTCAGAAGCTCCTTGTGGGCATAATCTCATCATTGCCTCTGCAGGTACAGGCAAAACCTCTACTATTGTAGGTAGAATCTCTCATTTATTGCAAAACGGAATCACTCCAAACGAAATCTTATTGCTAACCTTTACCAACAAAGCCGCTCAAGAAATGTTAGCGCGCCTTGCGATGAAGTTTGATAGCAAGATTATCCAGCAAATTGAAGCTGGCACTTTTCACGCGGTGGCTTATCGGTATTTAAAGTCAAAAGAATCCGTCATCTTAAAACAACCAAAAGAATTGAAAGTTTTATTTAAAAGCCTCTATGACAAACGCATTTTTTTAAATGCTTCTTGCGTTTCTCCCTATGGAGCAAACTATCTGTATGATTTATTTTCTCTTTATTTTAATGCAACCATTAATGAGGATTTCAAATCTTGGCTAGAGCGCAAAAACTCCGAGCAGCTCCAATATGTAGAAATCTACTTAGATGTTTGGGAAGAATTTAAAGTACTCAAAAACGAATATCATTATGTAGATTATAACGACTTATTGCTCCACTACAAAAATGCGATAGAAAAGTCTCAATCTCCTTACAAAGAAGTCCTTGTAGATGAATACCAAGATACGAATCCCTTGCAAGATTCTATCCTCCAAGCCCTTAATCCTCCCTCTATCTTTTGTGTGGGGGATTATGACCAGAGTATTTATGCTTTCAATGGCGCAGACATTAGCATTATAGGAAGTTTCAAGGAAAGATACAAAGACGGCAGAATTTTCAGTTTAACTAAAAACTATCGCTCCACTGAACCGATTTTAAATCTTGCCAATCGCGTGATTGAAAAAAATCCTCGCATTTATCCCAAAAAACTAGAAGTCGTCAAAATGCAAAACTTTGGAACACCTACTTTATTAGTTTATGAGGAATTATTCGCGCAATATAGCGGAATCGCAAACAAAATTAAACTTTCCAATCGTCCCTTTAGTGAAATTGCGGTGATTTTTCGCAACAATTCTAGCGCGGATGGCATTGAAGCTTGCCTGCGTGAAATCGGAATCCCCTCCAAACGCAAGGGAAGTGTGAGTTTTTTTGATTCCAAAGAAATCGTTTATATGCTCAATCTTTGCTCCCTACTCTTTAACGCTAAGGATATGATGTCCTTTATCCACGTTTTAGCCCAAGCAAAAGGAATCGGAAATGCACTTGCAAAGGATATTTATGAAGCTCTCTTAGCCTTAGGACACAACAGTCCTATACAAGGTTTGCTCTACCCCGATAAAGTTATTAAAGAACCCTTCAAGAAAAAGGCGCAAAATACACAATTAGGGCTTTTTGATGACTGGATAGAGTTTAGCAATGTCGCACGCTTTTCTTCAATGAATCTGCAAGCAGGCTTCAAGGACAATCCAATCCTAACCCACCCCAAACTTACCAAAGAAGGCGTGGAATTTCTTAATGCACTTTATTGCTTTTTTGATTCCTTTACCGCAAACGACAGACCCTATGAATTGATTTCAAAAATCAGCTCCTTGCCGATTTTTCAGATTGTCGCACAAAAACTTGCAAAAGAACGTTCTATCACAAAAGAGGGAGGCATTAGTGAAGAGAGACGCATAGAATCGCTAGAACGTATTAGTCGTAAAATCTCGCTATTAAAAGATTTAGCAAGTCATTACAATGAGCTTGGACGATTCCTTAATGCAATGGTTTTGGGCTCTAGTGAAATGAGCGAAGGAGAGGGAATCAACCTGCTAAGTATTCACGCAAGCAAGGGTTTAGAATTTGCCGAAGTCTATATAGTGGATTTAATGGAGGGGAGATTTCCAAATAAAAAGCTGATGAATCAAGGCGGGAGCTTGGAGGAAGAGCGTAGGCTGTTTTATGTCGCAGTTACAAGGGCAAAGGAGATTTTGTATCTAAGCTACGCCAAAAAGGACATATTGAAAAATATTTCTTATGAGGGTTCTATCTTCCTCTACGAAGCGGGCTTGCTTACAAGTCGTATGCTATAGGCTATGCCTTCAAGACAAGTTAATGTGCGTCCTTGTGAGAGAATTTGCAAAATTTTCTTAGCGCACGACTTATGAAGCAGTTGCGTGAGCTAGGTGGAGACTCACGCAACGCACGCCCGCTTTAGCACAAATCCACAATTTTTATCTTGCCATTGACAATTCACTTTTCGCAAGGTTATGGATTGCTTCACTTCGCTTGCAAGAATGCAGTGGTAGGTTTAATTTATACAAGATTATAAATTGCCACAAATGCTACAACAAGGACAAAAGAAACATTTAAAGGATTGCAAAGCTCTACAAACAAAACAAGATAAGTTATAGTCCGCCAAAGCGGCGGTTTCTTTGATAAAACTCTGCAATCATAGATTCTAGCTCTTGCGCGCTAAAGCTAGGCCACAAAGTCTGTGTAAAAAACAATTCCGCATACGCGCTCTGCCATAAAAGAAAATTAGAGAGGCGCATTTCTCCTCCTGTGCGCACAAGCATATCTACATCAGGAATCCCGCTTGTATCTAGGGCTTGCGCAATGCTCTCTTCATTAATCTCACATTCTTGCTTTTGGCGTAAAATCATAAAGGTACGCCTTAACTCATCTTTTGCACCATAATTTAATGCCAAAATCTGTGTTAGCCCATTACACTCTGCTTGTGTTTGCGTCTCTAAAGACTTGATTTCTTGTTGTAGCTCTAAACTCAACTTACTAATATCTCCAATACTTTTAAAGACGATATTGGATTCCAAATAAGTTTGTCGCTCCTTTACCAAATATTCCCCCAAAAGTTTCATAAGATATTCTACTTCCGCTTTGGGACGCTTCCAATTTTCCGTAGAAAAGGCATAAAGGCTCAAATATTTGATTCCACTTTTAGCACAAAATTCTGTGATTTCACGAATCTTTTTTGCACCCTCCTTGTGTCCAAAAATACGAGGTTTTAGGTGCTGTTTTGCCCATCTACCATTGCCGTCCATAATCAGTGCTAAGTGCATTTAGCCCTCTAAATCTAGTAAAGAATCGCTAAAGTCATACAAAGGCACGATTCCTCCATCTACATTGATGTTTGTTTCATAAATAAATTCTAACTCACCTAGATTCTCACGCAACAAACGCGCTACACCCTCATACATCACGCTAATATCCAACCGCACACCCTCTTTGAAATCCCAAAGCAACCCCCAAGTTGCTCCGAGATTCGCAAACACAGAATAAAACTCTAGACATTCCTGCGAGCCCACTTTCTTTTTACGCATTTGCATTAAGCCCTCTTTACTTTCATCATCGTAATGCAAAGGAAGTGTGAGAACTTTTTGTTTCAACGACATTAACATATGGCTCAAAAATGCAAATTCCCACCTAGATTCTGCATTTGCCAAACGCTCACTTAAAAATCCTTTCATCACATCAAAGGGATTCTCACCTTGTAAAAACTCCCGCATTGTCTCGCTACTAAGCCTTAGCGGGACATTTTGTTCTTTAAGCAAATCAGGTTGCTTGATGAGGTTAGAAAGCGTAATCCCTCCTGTGCTTCCACGTGCCATTTGCGCCCAATATCTCCCTCCAATCTCTAACTCTTTTAGGCTTTTTGTCTCCATTGCAATATTGCCGACTTTCAGCATATAGCGGATTCCTTGCATTTTTTCCATTACTTCTAACCTCATTGGCAATGAGGCATTAAACTGCGTGGGCTTGTTTGCAGAATTTTGCAATGTATTTTGAACTTGCGCAAGTTGGCTTAGTTGTTTTATCATAAATTTTTCGCCTGTTGCAAAATCTTAAAAGCCAAACTTAGCTTATCGCAGAATCCCAAATCTACCAATAACGAATCTTGTATCCAAAACACTTGATTTTTTTGGGAATCTAGCGGATTGTTAGATGAGGTAATATTGTTTAAACAAATCGCATCTATTTGCTTTTTTCTTAACGCATTACGTGCATTTTGCAAACTTACTTCCTTCTCAATTTGCGATTCCAACTTAAAACCAATCGTTTTTTGCATCTTAGGCAATGTAGCTAAAATATCTTTATTTTCTTGTAATTTTAGATTCCATATCTCGCCTATTTCTTGCTTTTTGAGCTTTCCTTGTGCTTTTTGTGGGAGATAATCACTGATTGCCGCACTCATAAACAAAAAAGGATATTGCGTAGAAAAACTATCATTTTGCCAAGAAAGAATCGCATTGAAAAAATCCTCACTAGATTCTGCTTTTTGAATCTTTATACCCAAAGGCAGAGGATAGGGCATTTTTGAACTGACAAAGCAAACATTTGCACCCAAAAAATAAGCGGCTAATGCCAAAGACGCTCCCATTTTGCCACTAGAAAAGTTTGATAGGTAGCGCACATCATCTATTGCTTCCTTGCTTCCTCCTCCGCTTACACACACATTGCGCCCTTGCCAAAACGAATCCTTCAATAAACTGCGCAAGAGATGAAACACGATTTCTAAAGGACTTGCCAACGCTCCATTGCCTACGATTCCGCACGCAAGCTCCTTGCATTGTGGCAAAACAATCTGCACTTCACGTGCTTGTAGAATCTTTAGTGATTCTAAAATAGCAGGGTTTTCTAGCATTTTGGTATTTGCCGCAGGCGCGAGGAGCTTCATTTTGTCAAAAGCCAAAAAACTTTCTAATAACACATTATCTGCGATTCCATTTGTAATTTTATTCAAGGTATTTGCACTGCTTGGTGCGATTAAAAACATATCACCCCAAGTTGCAAGCTCAATATGATTGCAAGGATTCTGCCCCCAACTTTGCATCTTTTGTGTCAAAACTTGATAATGTGAAATCGCCTCAAAAAGCAAAGGATTAATAAATTCTTGCGCACTTTCACTCATCACGACGCGCACATTCGCACCTAATTTTTGCAAGATTCTTATTACTTCCAAAGACTTATAAATCGCGACACTACCACTTACGCCTAAAATAATCCTTTTGTTTTCTAATAGCTTGGGTAGAGACTCTATAAACTCTGCTTGGGGTTCTTGGCTTAAACTTTTCATTTCCTACTCCGCCTCTGCTTCAAAGTTAGAATCCGCAAGATTCACAACTTTAGGTGTTTTCACCCCTTTGCGAGATTGCACATAACCCAAATCCACCAATACATTTGAGAGTTTTGCCAAGACCGGACCGCCCGCTCCACTACCACTTCCTCCGTGCTCCACCATCACGGTAATAACATAACTTGGGTTATCCGCTGGCAAAAAACCGGTAATCCAAGCTTGCGAGCGATGAAAATAATCCATATCTTTTTCTTTAATTCTATCCTTATCCGCTTGCGAGATACCTACCACTTGCGCTGTGCCTGTTTTGCAAGCAAGATAGGCTTTGGATTCTCTTGTAGCTAAATTTGCTGTGCCACCTGCTTCTGAACAAACTTGACGCATTCCCTCTCTTAATACATTTAACTTGCTCTTTTGGAAATCGCTTAAGACATCTCTAGGGTAATAGACCATCTCTTCTTCCATTTTCTTTTTGGCAAAATGAGGAATCGGTAGCTTGCCGCTTGCAATGAGGGCGGTATAATTTGCAATCTGCAAAGGAGTAGTCAAAAATAACCCTTGCCCGATAGAACTTACAACATTATCCCCTGAATACCAATCTTGTTTAAAACGAGCTTTTTTGAGACTTGGACTTGGCACGATTCCGGTAAATTCATTGGGCAAATCCACTCCTGTTTTTTTTCCCAATCCCATTGTTTGAAGCACTTTGGCAATATTTTCAAAATCTGTGCGTAAAGAAAGAATATAAAAATACACATCTACGCTTCGTTTCAAAGCTTTATACAAATCCGCACTTCCGTGCCCCTCTTTTTTCCAATCACGAAATTTTCTGCCTCCAAGCTCTATAAAAGCTGGGGTTTTAATCTCTGTTGTTTCGCTAATCCCTGCATATTCTAAAAGAGCCAATCCCATTCCCATTTTAATTACAGAGCCGGGTGGATATAAGCCATTAATAAACTTATTAATTAAAGGTTTATAAGGGCTATCACGCAAGAGATTCCAATTCTCATAAGAGATTCCGCCAACGAAATGGTTTAAGTTGTATTCTGGATAACTTCCCGCAGCCAAAATTTCACCATTTTGCGCATTCATCACGATTGCTGCGCCATTTTTATCCTCAAAAATCTCGTCCATTGCGCGTTGAATCCTAATGTCCAATGTTGTGATTAAATCGTGATTTTCAATTGCTTCTTTATAAGAAACCATTTCCATTTCTTGATTGAGTGCCGTTACCTTGACGATTCGCTTTCCAATCTCTCCTTGCAAATAAGCATCATATTGTCGTTCCAATCCCTCTTTACCAATATTTCCCGTATATTTAGCGATAGGCTGCCTCTCAATATCCTTTTGGTTTGCTTTGCTCACATACCCAATCACATGCGAAGCAGAAGTAAGATTGGGATAATATCTACGCGCTAAAGGAATAATACGCAAGATTTCACTTTGGGCGAGTTGCGCATAATGCTGCATAATGAAAAAATGCTCTGCAAACTCAATCACAGGAATATAATCGTGATTATAAGGGGAATCCTTATGGCGATAATTTTTAATCAATTCTTCCTTAGAATATTGTGGAAAAAACACCAAAAGCTTTTCTATTTCTTTTTCCAACAAAGGCAAATTGGAACGCAAAGAAAGACGAGGAGGCAAGGAGAGCATAAAACCCACATTATTTGTAGCAAGCGGTTCTCCATATCGGTCTAAAATCTGCCCACGCACAGGCACAATGTATTCCTCACGCAAAATATTATTTTCGGCTTGTTCTTGAAAGAATTTTTGATTTAAAATACTTAAATCAAAAATTCTTACTAATAATACCACCCAAAAAAGCACAAACATTACAAAAAATATCGTTATTCGCGTATTCATCATAAAATCCACATTATAAACCATATTAACACGATTTCACATGCAATATACAAACCAACCAGCCACGAAATTTGCGGCATATCTATGTCTAAAAAATATCCAAAAATCTTTAAAAATGCAAAATAACCAAGATACGCATAAGTGATAAATAGAGGTATAAAAACCTTGCTATATCCAAAAAATTTACGAAATTTAGGCAATAAAATTTCAAAAGACATTGCAATAAATAAAATCACGCTAAAAAATGGCAATCCTTTACTTGCCTCAAAATACAAAAAAAATGGCACTAAAAAATAAAAAAATCCAAAGGAATGCTCCTTGTATTTTTCTTGAGTTATCACATACATCACGCCAAAAAGCGGTGGCAAAAAATAAAAAATATCTGTTAAAGAAAGATAAATGACGAGGATAAAAATCAAAAAAAAGATTTTTAGATTTTTTTTATCAGTGCTATTTCTTCGCATAGTGGAAAATGTTTGCATAAAATACAATCCGCCCATATTTTTTGATTTGGTATATTTTCTTTACTCACTTCTTGGAATCCCAATTTCTCAAATAAAGCCCGCCTATAAGTCAAAACTAAAATTTCCTTTACCCCAAGTGCCTTACCCTCCACCTCACAATCTAAAATCAACTCACTTCCTACGCCCAATCTTTGAGCAAAAGGCGCAACAATCAAACTGCGCACTTCTGCCAACTCCAAAGAATGGATATGCAAAGCACAGAATCCCAACATAATGGGGTTTTTTAATGTATTTAAGCTTGTGGATTCTAATTTCAATTTGGCTTGAGGGGTTTTTTGAACGCTTTTTAACACGGATTCCTCCTCCCAAGCTACACGATAAGAACGAATCATATTTGCCATAATTTCTGCGCTTCTTTCCAAAATTATGCCACGTTCCACTTCTGGACGCACAATTTCACGCATCATAGAAATATCTTTTAAAACAGGTCGTGTAATAATCATACTTCCTCCAAAACCTTTCTCCCTAGTGTATTTTCAAGAATAAAATCTACAATTTCATTTTGATTCTGTCTTTTTAGGGAGCTAGAAAACTTGGCTTTGGGAAATGTAGATTTAAGCTTACTTTGCTCGTTTGCCTTCAGTTTATCAAATTTTGTAAAAATCTGCACTAAGTGTTGGTCAGCCCTAAGAAACTGCGAAATAAAAGCAACAAGATTCAAATCAATCTCCAAATAAGGATGGCGACTATCCACCAAATGCACAAACAGCCGAATGTTGTCGCGTTTGCGCAAGAACTCTACCAAATTGCGATTCCACAATTCTTTCTGACTTTTTGCAACTTTGGCATAACCAAAACCGGGCAAATCTACAAACATAACCTTTAAAGTATCCGAGTCCAAGCTTTCTTGAGCAATCTTTTCTTTCCATTCTGTTAAAAAGAAATTGATTAATTGCGTTTTTCCAGGCGTAGAAGAGCTTTTAGCAAGATTTTTTTGATTGCAAATTAAATTAATCAATGTGCTTTTGCCTACATTACTACGCCCCAAAAATGCTACTTCAGAAATCATCGGTGGAGGACATTGCGCAAATGTTTGAGCGGAAGTTTGAAATTGAGCAGACTTTAGGATAAAACGACTCATTTTGGCTCTTTTTCAAGTTTAAAAATCAAACGCGCAGGCTTTTCTTCATTGCCCAAAACATTAATAAAACCCTCTTTGTAACGAATAATGATTTTATCGCCTCTTACGACATTATTTTTGGCTATCTCTTTTACCACTGCATTGCCCAAAATCTGATATTCTTGATTGGAAGGCAAATAAAGTGCTTCGTTTGCCCTTCCCTCAATCCTACGTCCATCTTGTAAAGTAAGCCAAAAGCGCACATTTCCAATGGCTTGCATTCTGTTTGGGCGATTATTAGAATCAAGATAAATAAAAGCCTCATCTGCTTTCAAATTATCCTTGGCACGTTTGACTTCTACATTGCCTTTTAGTTGGGTTAATTTGCGTTGCTCATCTCCAATGAGTTCCTTTGCGCTTACTTCAATCTCCTCTGCCCAAACAAAAGGAATCAACAAAATAAACAAAACCTTAGACAGGTGTTTCATTGTTTTACCTTTAAGATTCCATAAATATTTTTTGCGTAGATTTTATTTTCTCTATACGTGATGTTCTGCCCGCGAATCTTATAGTTTTCGTCCAAAACAATAAATTCCCCCTCTCCTTTTAGCTCTTTTATATCAGGATTATATTGTGCTATTTGACTCCAAAACTTTGTTTTATTGCGTTGATAATTCACACCTTGAGGAAAAAAAATCTCTTGATTATCATAAAGTGCAAAGCTAGATTGTAAATTTTCTTGCCCTAGCACCTTTTCTTTGCGTTGAGATTCTTGACTTGGAAAAGTAAAATTCGTTACACTAAAATGCTCCAACTCATTCATTCCTTTCACATTCTCACGCGCTTTCTTTCCAAGCGCAACCACGCTCACTCCTTGTGCGCCTATCCGATAATATTCAAAATTAAAAACCTCAAATCTTGCAACTTTTTCTCTCCCCTTTAAATCTTGCGTTTTCTTACCATTTAAAACCGCAACCATTACAAGGCTCAACACGCAAAGAGAAAGAAAAAATATCGGGATTAAGCGACCACTTTTGAGTTGATTAATTTTAAGCAAAGATTTCATAAAGTTTAACTTGTAATTTTTCTTTTTTTATTAAATCATCAATCATCTCACGCACAGCACCCTTACCACCCTTATGTTTAAGCACTTTATGAACATTTCGTTTCACTTCTTTTACCGCATCAGAGGGTGCAAAGGAATATTTGACAAGCTTTAGCATACTCAAATCATTCAAATCATCTCCAATGATTGCAACTTCTTTAAGCGAGAGATTTGCTTCTTTTAAAATCTCCTCTAAAGCTTTTGCCTTGTCGCTTACACCCTGTTTGAGATAGGTGATTCTAAGTTCTCGTGCTCGGTTTTCAACCAACTTGGATTTGCGTCCTGTGATAATTGCAACTTCTCCTCCAAGTTTAATCCACATCGCAATTCCTAAGCCGTCTTTTACATTAAACGCTTTCATTTCTACACCCTCATTGCTATAAATCAGACTCCCATCACTCAAAGTTCCATCTACATCTAACACAATCAACTTAATCATAGAATCCCCTTTGTGCTTGGGATTCCAAGTGCCTCATTCCTAGCACTTGCTCTACGCAAAGCAACAGCAAAAGCCTTAAAGGAAGCTTCTATCAAATGGTGTTGATTTTTGCCACGTTTTTGAACAATATGCGCAGAGATTCCAGCATTTATAACCACAGCACGAAAAAACTCTTCTACTAGCTCACAATCAAAATCGCCAACTTTGCCTCTAGTTTCCAAATCAAAAAACAAAAAAGGACGGTTACTAAGGTCCAAGTCGCACTCCACACATGCCTCGTCCATTACGATAGAAGCATTCCCAAAACGTTCCACTTTTTGAATTGGAAAAAGCGAATCTTTCAACAAGGCACCAAGCACAATTCCACAATCCTCCACACTATGATGAAAATCTACCTCCACATCGCCCACACACTGCAATTTAAGATTCCAATTTGCATGCTTACAAAGCGATTCTAACATATGATTAAAGAATCCAATTTTTGTTGAAATCTCCACCTTACCCTCACCATAAACTTCTAAAGTTGCAGTGATTTTCGTTTCTTTGGTATTGCGTGTAAGAGTTTTCATAATCTACCTTTCTTTAAAATAACTTAAACTTTGGATTCTTTACATCAAACTACTCTGTAGTAATAAATGCTCCTGCTATTTTTTGTGAAGCGATAAAATCCCTTGCCTCTGCCTCACTCTTAAATCCACTCAATAAAACACGATAAATAGGAGAGCCTTGCGCAACATATTCCCGAATCACGGCTTGATAGCCGTGCGCATTTGCATGGGTGCTTTGGTATTTCACAGCACCACTTTTGTTTTTAAAAGCACCAATTTGCACAAGGAAATGCGAAAGTTGCATTCTCTCTTGCGTATGCGCGACTTTGTATTCGCTTCTTGCCAAAGTTTCTTGATTGAGGGGCATAGAATCTGAAATCGTGCCATTAAAGCCAATAACTTCTAAGTGCACGCGTGCCGTACCTTTACCCACCATCTCAATATCTCTTGCCGCACTATTAGACAAATCAATAATCCTCCCCGTTACAAAAGGACCTCTATCATTAATGCGCACAATCGTAGATTTACCATTTTCTTTGCTTGTTACACGCACAATCGTATTCATAGGCAAAGTTTTATGTGCCGCTGTATGCGCATACATACTATAAGTTTCTCCATTAGAAGTTTTTTTGCCGTGAAATTTTGGACCATACCAACTCGCAATTCCTTCATAAGTTTCTCCCAATGCTACTTGTGTTGGATAATACCATTTTCCATTGACTCTATAAGGTTTCATTGTGGCTTTATGTGCTTGTTGGCTTGTATTCATCACTCCATAATCTGGCGTAGATTGTGTCGTAGAAGAGGGATTATAATAAACATCACTCTTACCAAAAAAGCAACCATTCAGGCTAAAAGCTGCCCAAATAACACCTAACAAAATCCCATAAAAACCTTTCACGCTTTATCCTTTTCAAGAGGAATAATAATCTCTTGATTGATAGAAAGGGAATTTGCATTTTGAATCGCGTTGTATTGCGTAATGCGTTTGCTTGGCACACCATAACGTTTGGCGATAGAATGAATCGTCTCTCCCTTGCCTACGCGATGTACCAAATAAGATTTAACTTGTAATTTTTCTTTAGTTTGCACTTCAGATTTATAGCGCGCCAAAAACTGATAAGGCACATACACAGAGTAAGATTTCGCATAAGTTGGAGCGATATTGCGTTTGAATTGTGGATTATAATATTTCAACTCTTTCAAACTCAATCCCACTTGTGCGGCAATTTTGCTTAATGGAGTAGCTGGTGGCACCTCAATTGAAGTAAGCAAAGAATTTGCTCCACGATTTAAGAAATAATCGTAATTATTCGTTTTTAAGGTATCCACATTGCGAAACATCAAAGAAACAGAAAGAATCTTGCGAATATACATACGACTTTCTAATGGAATATATTTGATTTCAGGGTCTAAAAGCACACTCAATGAATCACTACCCGCTTCGCTGATTGCGCGCCTTAAGCGTCCATCACCGCAATTATAGGCAATTGCAGCAAGATACCATTTACCAAAGCTTTCTTTTAATTGCTTTAAATAAGTAATTGCAGCTTTTGTGGATTTGATTGGGTCTTTGCGCTCGTCAATTTGAGCATTAATCTCCAATCCTAAAGATTTAGCGGTTTTGGGCATAAACTGCCACATTCCTATTGCGCGTTTGCTAGACTTAGCAGTCAAAGAGAATCCAGATTCAATCATCGCAAGATACAGGAATTCTTGCGGGATTCCTTCCTTTAAAAACATTTCTTTAAGTGTAGGAATAAACTCATAGCCACTTTTGAATTTTTGTAGCAAATAATCTTGTCTCGCATCACTTAAAAAAGAATTTTTCACATCAACAAAATATTCATTGTTTAAAAATTCTGGTTCTACATCAAAGGTTTTTAAAACCTCCTCGCTGTGCGTATCATAACCCATTATGTCAAATTGAGCAAATCCCAAAGTTGCAATCAATAAAAGGAAATAAAAAAATTTCATCGGATACCTTAAAAAATATTTAATTTAAGTAAAGATTAGATTCTATCTAAAATTTATAAAGTTTTCAATAAAAATTTATAAAAATACAACGATATTATTTCCCTATTTTGCTTGATTTTGTATCTTTTGTAAAGATTGTTGCGCTTCTTTTAGGCGATTTTGTAACTGCAAAAACCAATCTTTGTATTGTTTAAGCTGCATTTCCTCACTCTCATTTGGATTGTTTAAGATTAAAACAGCACGATAATCTTTCTCAAATTCCTCTACAATCCAACGCAACTGCAAAAACTCTTGAGGGCTTACATTACTTTGCTTTAGAATCTCTAATGCTTGTTCATAATTATGCTTTGTTTTTTGCAAAAATTTCTGAAGATTCAAACGTTGCTTTGATTGGCTAAAAATACTTAGAGCAGAACGATTATATGGGTCTATGTCTAAGGCTTGTGTGGCGAGTTGATAGGAGGATTCAAAGTTTCCCTTATTGAATTCTCTCTTTGCTTCGCGGCTCAAATTATAAGAAGTAGAAAAATAAAAATATCCCGCAATTAAAAACAATAATCCAACGCCTGATACTATCCATCTCATTATTGAATATTCCTTAGCACTTGATTTAGCTCATCTTCTTCCATTTTAGATTGGATAAGATTCTTTGCTTCTGCTAGCTCCAAAGATTCCACTCCCAATGGCTCTTTCACTACACAAATAACTTTACTAAAAGGCTTTGGCACTTGGAATCTATCCCAGCTATTAAACCTCCAAGCGTTTTGGTAAAGAATCCTTGAAATCACAATGGGAGCTTTAGATTTTTGTGATAAAAGCACGATTCCATCTGCGACACTATGGTAAGGACCACGCGGACCATCAGGCGTGATAGCAATATATTCTTGATTTTCAATTTTCTTTACCGCCCCCAAAAGCGCACGTATTCCTCCTTTGGAACTTGAACCGCGTAGAGAACCGATGTTAAAATATTGCATCGTTTGAGCAATCAAATCCCCATCAAAATGCTGGCTAATCAACACAGAAACTTTTTGCTGACGATTCAAAAACTTATTACTCACCAAAGGTTGCAACAAAAGCTCGCCGTGCCAAAATGCAATGATAAATGTTTCATTATGTGCAATTTTCTCCAAAGTTTTTGGAGAAATCTGAAATTCAAAACGAACTAAATAGGATAGAATCTTGATAATGAAAGCTAAGATGGGCGGTAGCAATTTAATAGAAATCTTACGATTCTTGCTCTTTAAGTTCTGTTTAAAATTCTTAAGATGTTTTTGATAACTTAAAATACCCATTGAAATTCTTGCGATAATCTTTAAATTTTAGATTAACTCTCCCAAAAGTTGCGCACCTTTAATTTGACTGATTTTTACCTTGCAAATCTCTCCTACCAAATTGCGTCCCGCCTTAACACGCACAAGTTTGTTGGTATCGCTTCGCCCCTCAAGCAATAAATTTTCCTCATCAAAACTTTCAAACAAAATAGAATGAATTTTTCCTATTTGCTTAAAATTATCTTCTGTTAAGATTTCTTTATGACGCTCTTTTAGAAGCATTAAACGCTCTTTTGCAACTTCCTCATCAACCAATTTCACACTCTTGTCCTCTTCTAACCATTTTTGAGCTTGCGTATGGGGACGAGATGAATAAATAAAACTATAAAGAGTATCAAAACGCACTTTCTCTAGCATATCCAAGGTGTCCAAAAAGTCTTCTTCACTTTCTGTCGGGAATCCTACAATAATATCTGTCCCGACACTTAGGCAAGGAATGAGTGAGCGCATTTTTTCAATACGATTCAAAAACCATTCCTTAGTATATCCACGCCTCATTTTTTGCAGAATCGCATTAGAACCACTCTGTAAGGGCATATGAATGGACTTGCAGATTTTGGGATTCCGCGCAAATTCAGAAATAAAATCATCGTCCATATGTAAAGGGTGCGGCGAAGTGAAACGAATGCGTTCCAACCCATTAATTTGAGAAATCTCATTTAAAAGTTGCGTGAAATTAATCGCACGATGTTCATTTGAAAAACGTTTCCCATAGTTATTGACATTTTGCCCAAGAAGCAGAATCTCTTTTACGCCATCGCCTACCATACGTTTTGCTTCATCTAAAATCAGCGCAGCAGGGATTGAAATCTCATTTCCTCTTGTGTGCGGGACAATGCAATAAGTGCATTTTTTATCACAACCAATAGAAATATTAATCATACCCTTTAAGGTGGAATTGGGATTTTGACTAAAAACATAAGCACTATCGTCGTAATCAATATCTACCCAAGCAACGCGTTTTTGGTGAATAATCTGCGAGATTTTAGAAACATTGCGCGCACCAAGCACAAAATCAACCGACTTGGAGCGTTTAAGAATCACATCTCCCAAATGGCTTGCTGTGCAACCACAAACGCCAATTTTTGCGTCTTGTTTTTTGAGTTTAGCATATTGTCCAATCTCTGAAAACAACTTTTTTTCTGGTTTTTCACGCACAGAACAAGTATTAATTAAAATTAAATCTGCTTCTTTTGGATTCTGCGTTAAAAAATAATGCTCCTTTTCTTGTAATTCCGCGATAATATGCGCACTATCGCGTTCATTCATTGCACAACCAAGAGTTTGGATATAAAGTTTTTTACCCAAAGGAATCACTTATAGAATATGCATTTCATACATATAATCACCCTCATCTAACCCATAACGTACTTCACGAAAATAGGCTCGCTTGCCTTTTTTTTCGAAATATTCCAACAAAGATTGCATTTCTTTATGGGAATTTTCTTTATCACAATAGAAAATATCAGATTTTTTTTCCTCTAACATTTCCTCTAATTTTTTAATTGTAACTTTTGTTGGCTTTTCATTAATATGTTCGCGTGCTAATTTAATATCCATATTTTCACCCTTATTTTTGTAGAAAAATATTTGATTATATATATTTTTTACTTAAAAACTAATTTCAACAATGATTTATTTTTATGTTGCTTCCAAAACTTAATCAAGAATCTTTATAAATATAAAGCCCTTATAAAGAAAATTTAAACTAAAATAAGCCAAATTATTTTTTGAATTAACAAAACAAATTTTAAGAATTTAAGGACAAAATTTGGAAAAAATACTAGATATTATTGAAGGAATCGCCTATGAAAAAGGGCTTCCAATAGAAAGTGTTTCAGAGGCAGTTAAAGAAGCAGTCATTAAAGTTGCTAAAGAAACTTTAGATTCCAATATTTACTATGAAGCAGAAATTGATAAAAAAAATAAAACACTTCATCTTTACCAAGTAATTAGCGTATGCGAAAACGATAGCTCCGATGTAGAAGATAAAAATAATTTTATCTCGTTAAGTGAAGCCAAAAAACACGACAATGAAATTAAAGTGGGAGATGAATTGCGCTATGAATTAAGTCTAGAAGATATGAGCAGAAGTGCTGTAAATTCCCTCTTTAGAGAACTTGAATACAAAATCCAACGTTTAATTGAAGCGCAACTTTTTGATAAATATAAATCACAAATTGGAAAAATCGTTAGCGGGAATGTCGTGCGGATTGATGATTTGGGAAATACTTATGTAGAAATTGATGAAATCCGCGCCATTTTACCTAAGAAAAATCGTATCAAAGGTGAAGAATTTAACGTAGGACAAGTGATTGGCGCTGTGCTAAAGCACGTTGGGATTGACCGCCAAAATGGAATCACTATTGAATTAAGTCGCACAACACCCAAAATGCTAGAAGAGCTTTTGAGATTAGAAGTACCAGAAATCAAGGACGGGGAAGTAGAAATTGTCAATTGTGCAAGGATTCCGGGAGAACGCGCGAAAGTCGCCTTAAAAACCATTTCTGCAAAAATTGACCCTGTGGGTGCAACAGTTGGTATTAAGGGTGTGCGTATCAATGCTGTCTCAAAAGAACTTAAAAACGAAAGCATTGATTGTATAGAGTATTCTGCGCAACCAGAAATTTACATTGCGCGTGCGCTTTCTCCTGCTCTCGTCATTAGCGTAGCACTAGACGAAAATAAAGCTATCGTCAATATCACAAGCGAACAAAAACCCAAAGCCATTGGAAAAAGTGGAATCAATATCCGCCTAGCCTCTATGCTCACGGGATTTGAAATTGAACTAAAAGAGATTGATAACCTCAATCAAAGCACAAAACAAACGACTGAAACTAATTCGCAAGAAGCACCTAAAAATAATCTTGATATTCTTTCTTCACTTTTTAAAGAATAATTTTAAGAATAAAGATTTGTCTTTTACCGCTTTTTAAATGTTTTTAGAATAGAATCTCAAGCTTTAATTGGATTGTTTTTAAAAAACAAAATATATAGATTTTAGAGAATTTGGAGTTTTTATGATTGGCTGGATGCAAAAACACAAAAAATATTTAATCATTACCATATGGATTAGCACTATTGCTTTTGTTGGTGCGGGATTTGTAGGCTGGGGAAGTTATAGTTTTTCAAGCACGAGCAATGCAGTTGCGGTAGTTGGGGATAGAAAAATTAGCATTGAAAAACTACAACGCGAATATGCAAAACTCTATAATCTCTATAATCAGCTTTTTAATGGAGACTTAGACAATGAGCAGGCTAAAAAAATAGGGATTGAGGAACAAGCTTTAAACAATCTTATTTCACGGGCTCTAAGGCTTAACTATGCTTATGATTTAGGATTGCGTATCAGCAAAGAAGAAGTGATTGATGCCCTAATCGCAATGGATACTTTCCAAAATAATGGTCAATTTGATAATGAAATTTACAAACGTCTTTTAGCAGACAATCAACTGCGTCCAAAAGATTTTGAAGAAGAATTGGGCGAAAGTTTGTTACTTGAAAAACTAAATGCTATTTTGGAGATTCCATTAACTCCACTTGAAACAGAAATGATGGGTGCTATCTATTTTACAGAAGACCATGTCAAAATTCATATTCTCAAACAATCTGACATCACTTTCACTCCCGCTCAAGAAGCTATTAAAAAATATTGGGAAGAAAATCAAGATATTTATCAAACGGAACGTGGCTACGAAATTGCAAGCATTTTAATCTCTCCTGATAGCATAGGAGCAAATGAAGAAAATCTCAAAAAATATTATGAGGATTTTAAAAACCAATTCTTAAATGCCAATGGGCAGCTTTTGACTTTCCAAGAAGCAAAAGAACAAGTTTTGGAAAAATACAAAGACGCACAGGCAGAAAAGGAATCCCTAAAAGAATATATTGCTTTACGCAAAGGAGAAAACTCTAAAGCAGAAATAAGCACCCTCTATGAAGGTGATGAAACTTATGGGGTAGAATTTTTAGACTTACTTAGTCAAGCCAAAGAACAAAGCACCATTAAACCTATCAAAACAAAAAAAGGCTACCTCACCGCAAAGGTGATAAAAATTATTCCAAGCAAGCCAAAAACCTATGAAGCAGCCAAATTAGACGCCACAGAAGATTTTATTAATTTTGAAAAAGCAAAATTATTAGAAGAAAAAGCAAAATCTCAATTAGCAAACTTTCAAGGTGTGGATGTGGGCTATTTAAGTCGTGAAAGTCGTGCGGTTTTAAAGGGCTTAAACGAACAAGAAAGTCAAGATTTTATCTCCCAACTTTTTACGAAAACTAAAGCAAAAGATTACATTTTCTTGCAAGATAAGATAATTTTATATGAAATCCTTGACCAAAGACTAAAAAATTCTGATATAATGGCAAAAAATTTAGATTTTTTAACACAAAATGGTATGCAAGTCAAATCTCGTCTCGTTGATGTCGCCTTTATGGAACATTTATTGAAAATTTATAAAATTGTTAAAAAAATCTAAATGTTTAAAACATATAGAAACGAATTGTAGCAAAGGACAAGGATTTGGAGCAAATACTTTTAGGTATTGATATAGGTTCAACAAAAATCTGTGCAATCATTGCAAACTGCAAAGATGGAGTTCCTCATATCATTGGCACAGGGTTTCATAAATCACAAGGACTTAAAAAAGGCTCAATCACTAATATAGAACAAGCGAGTCGCGCCATTAAAGATGCCGTAAATGACGCAAAACGTGTGGCAGGCACAAATATTAATAAAGCTGTTATTTCTATCTCTAGTGCTTACACCAAAAGCACTGATAGTTCCGGAGTGCTTAATTGTCTAAATAATGAAATTGGAATCAAAGAAATCAATCGCGTGATTCAGAGTGCGCTTTATAATGCCTCTATTCCAAACGAATACGAAGTGGTGCATATTTTGCCCTATAATTTTAAATTAGACGACCAAGATTTCATTGATGACCCTATGGGAATGAGTGGCGGTCGCCTAGAAGTTTCTGTGCGCATTATTACTGCACAAAAATTAAGCTTAGGGAATCTCAAAAAAGCCATTAAAACTGCGGGAATTGAGATTGAAAACATTGTGCTTGCCTCTTATGCTTCGTCTATTGCTGTTTTAACTGAAGATGAGAAAAATCTAGGAGTCGCTTGTATAGATATGGGTGGGAGCACTTGTGAGTTAATGATTCATGTTGGAAACTCCTTGCGTTATAATGACTTTTTAGGTGTAGGTTCTAATCATATCACGAATGACTTGGCAATGGCATTGCACACGCCGCAATCTATTGCAGAACAAGTAAAGATTCAATATGGTGGCTTTCCAAGAACTTCAGAAGATACAGAGAATCTAATTGAGATTCCAAGTATAGGTGGTAGCGACAATGACAAACATCAAGTTTCACTTGCGGTGGTGCACAATGTCGTCTATGCACGTGTAGAAGAAACACTAATGATTCTAGCCAAATCATTAGAGCATAGCAACCTAAAAGACCAGCTAGGAAGTGGAATCGTACTTACAGGTGGTATGGTGCAACTAGATGGAATCCGTGATTTAGCAGCTGCACTCTTTAATGCACCTGTGCGTCTTGCGAATCCCATAGAAATTGATGGTTTATTCACAGACTTAAAGGGACCAGAATGCTCCACAGCAATCGGGCTGATTCTTTATGCTTCAGGCAAATATACCAACTATGAAATTGATTCGGAAAAACGCATTCGCTATCTTAATGAAAAGCTAGGAGAAGAGACAGAGCAATTATCAAAAAACATTCATCTTATCAATCCTTTGCAAGAGAAACAATCTAGTATTGCAAATCCAGTCAATAGCGTCCCAAAAAGCGCGGCAGATATTAAACAAGATTTAAGTAATATCACAGAAATTAAGAAAATCCAACCCAAAAATAACAATTTCATAAGACAGATGTGGGAAAAACTTACCCAAATGTTTTGATTTAATTTAGGAGGAATAAAACAATGATAGAAGTTCAAGAAGTTAGCCCAAAATTCGGTGCAAACATTAAAGTAATCGGTGTCGGTGGTGGTGGCAGCAATATGATTGGGCATCTAATCAATACAGGGACTTACGAAGGAATTGAATTAGCAGTCGCAAACACAGACGCGCAAGCTATTAATAGCTCTAATGCACCAATTAGAATCCAACTTGGAGCAAAACTCACAAAAGGTTTAGGGGCGGGAATGAAGCCTCAAGTGGGCAAAGACGCAGCATTAGAGAGCTATGAAGAACTAAAACAATTCTTAGAAAATACTGATATTGTCTTTATTTCTGCTGGGCTTGGTGGAGGAACAGGAACAGGTGCAGCACCTGTGATTGCTAAAGCAGCAAAAGAAGTAGGAGCACTCACAGTTTCCATTGTTACTAAACCTTTCCGCTGGGAAGGAAGACAACGCGCCAAACTAGCCGAAGAAGGATATCGTGAATTAAAAGCAGAAAGTGATTCTATTGTTGTAATCCCTAATGAAAAACTCCTCTCTATTGTAGATAAAAATCTTGGATTAAAAGATAGCTTTAGAATCGTTGATGATGTTCTTGTGCGAGCCGTAAATGGAATGAGTGGGGTAATTTTATCCCATAGTGCGGGTGATATTAATGTGGATTTTGCCGATGTTAAAACCGTAATGCACCACAAAGGTATGGCACTTATGGGAATTGGTGAATCTAGCGGTGCAGATGCTGCAAAAGAGGCAATTAAAATGGCAATTGAATCTCCTTTGTTTGATAATATGTCTATTAATGGTGCAAAAGGTGTTTTGGTGCATTTCTACTTCAATCCTGATTATCCATTGGCTGAAATTTCTAATGCAATGGAAATCGTAGAGGGCAATACAGACCCAGAAGCAGAGGTCATCTTTGGAACAACAACAGATTCGAGTTTAGAGCGCGATAAAGTTAGAATCACAATCGTTGCCACAGGATTTGAACGTGATGTAGCACAATCTACTTCCAATCCTCAAGAAGTAAGTCAAAACGAAGAAAGCTCCACATTAAAACTTGTAAATCCTAAAGATATGAGTCAAAAAATCAACCAACAAGATAGCATTACACTTGCAAGAAAAAAAGTCAGTGGCGGAGAATTTGCTAATGATGATTTTTTAGATATTCCTGCATTCTTACGCCGACAAATGGATTAATTTTTCTTCAAATGACTGACAGCAATTAACTATTGTTGGTCATTTATTGCCCAACAATAGTTAAGGATTACAAATGCAAGAGATATTATCTGAATTTGATTTTTTGATGTTATTTTTTTTGTTTGTTGCAGCTTTTGTGGCGGGATTTGTGGATTCTATTGCGGGAGGTGGCGGAATGATTACAATCCCTGTTCTCCTGATTAGTGGAATCCCACCCATTGAAGCCCTAGCGACCAACAAATTTCAATCCACTTTTGGCAGCTTTTCCGCAGCTTATCACTTCTACAAGAAAGGTTATTTAAATCTCAAACGCGCACTTCCTTTTGCATTGCTTGTCTTTGCATTTTCAGCACTTGGCACAATAAGTGTGCAGTTTATCCAGACAGATTCACTCTCCAAGATTTTACCTTTTTTAATCCTTATCTTTGGCATTTATTTCTTATTTTCACCCAAGATTACCGAAGAACAAAGAGCAACAACTATTCATCAAGGATTCTTAATTTTAGCCTTTACCTGCATTGGCTTTTATGATGGCTTTTTTGGACCTGGCACAGGCTCTTTTCTGATGCTTGCGCTTATTCTATTGGGTGGATTTGGGCTAACACAAAGTCTAGCCCAAGCAAAATTTTACAATTTTTCTACCAATGTTGCTTCTTTGGTTTTTTTTGCGCTCGGTGGAAAGATACTTTTCATCATCGGAATCGTAATGGCATTAGGACAATTTATCGGCGCAAATCTAGGCTCACGTGCTGCAATTACCTATGGAATCCGCATTATCAAGCCTTTGATTGTTATTGTTTCTTTTGTAATGGCAGCAAAATTACTCTATGAACAATTTTAGTTTGTATTTAGAAGCAACCAATGTCTAATCTAGCCAAAACTTTGGAATCCATACACCACCCTTTTAAGCCAATCAAAGATTCTAACTCCAAAATTTTAATTTTAGGTTCTTTTCCCTCTGTGGCTTCAAGGGAGCAAGATTTTTATTATTCTCACCCACGCAATCGTTTTTGGGAAGTGCTTGGGAGATTATTTGAATATAAAGACTTAAGAACAAAAAATCACGAAGAAAAAATCACTTTTTTATTGACACAAAAAATTGCACTCTATGATGTTTGTGCAGAATGCACAATTACAAAATCTAGTGATGGAAGCATTAAGAATCCTAAACCCATTCTTTTGGAATCCCTCTTGCAAAACACACAAATACAACACATTTTTCTTAATGGCAAAAAAGCAGCACAAATCTACCAAAAAGCCTTTAAGGATTCTAAAGTAACCTCTTTGCCTCATACTACTTTGCCCTCCACAAGTCCCGCCAATGCAAAATGGAATCTTGAGAGACTCTGCCAAGAATGGCGCGCTATTTTGATAGCTTTACGAAATAAAAACGAAATCTATTAAAGTTTTATGCCCCTTTAAAGAAAAAAAGATAAAATTTCATTTCCGCTTTTGGTATGCCAAGGTAGCTCAGCTGGTCTAGAGCGCTGGTCTCATAAGCCGGAGGTCGGGAGTTCAAGTCTCCCCTTTGGTACCAAGTGCGCTCATAGCTCAGCTGGATAGAGCAACGGCCTTCTAAGCCGTAGGTCAGAGGTTCGAATCCTCTTGGGCGTACCACTTACCCAAAATTTAACTATAAATTTCAACTAAACTTCACCTTAAAAGGAAAAATATGCTAAACAAAATAATGGGGGAGGGGGGCAAAATAAATTAGAATCCTTTATCCACGATAAAAGACTTTGGATTCTCTCTCTTTTTAAAAATGCAAAACAACACCAAAAAATCAAAGCGAGACTTCAACAACTAGAACAACAGAATAAAGATCTTATCTTTCAGAACAATACACAAAAGAATGCCTTAAAAAAACTCACCCCACAAGCTTATCTTCGCAAAATAGAAATCCACCTAGCAGAGCATTGCAATTTAAATTGCTTTAGTTGCAATCATTTCTCTCAATTAGCCCCACAAGGTTTCCCAGATTTAGAAAAGTTTGAAAAAGATATAGAAAAACTTGCACAAATCACGCACAAACTCATTTCCTTAATCGTCTTTACAGGTGGTGAGCCACTTTTAAATCCCAACTGCAAGAACTTCTTTGCTATCACTAGGAAGCATTTTCCAGACTCTAAAATTTGGCTCATTACTAATGGAATCTTACTTGAAAAACAATCCAAAGACTTTTGGGAGTCTTGTAAAGAAAATAAGATTGAACTGCATCCAACAAAATATCCTATTAAAGTAAATTGGGAATTTGTGGAATCGCAGTGTAAGGAGTATGGGATTCCATTAATTTTTTATGACAATTCTCAAATCCAAAAGACTTCCTACAAAACAATTTTAGAACCACAAGGCAATTTAGATTGTTTTCATAGCTTCATAGGTTGTCATCAGGCAAACAACTGCACACATTTTAAAAATGGTAAAATCTATCCTTGTAGTGTTGCACCCAATATCCATTATTTCAACTCCGCTTTTAACCAAAACCTGCCAATCACCCCACTAGATTCCATTGATATTTACAAGGCAAAAGATTATAATGAGATTTTGCAATTCCTAGCCAAACCTATTCCCTTTTGTCGTTTCTGCAATCTAGCCAAATGGAAAAGCATTGGGGAATGGAAAACTTCCAAAAAGGACATTTCGGAGTATTTGGAGCTTTAAGGCGAGATTTTGGATTATGGATTGCTTCATCTCACTTCGCTTTACTTTTCGCAAAGAAAAGTTGGTGTGCGTCCTTGCAAGGATACCTGTTTCACCTCCGCTTGAAGCGTCGCGCTCTTATCCTGCAATTCCAAAATTGTATGTGGTGTAATCTCTGCCAAACATTGGATTTTTTTTCCATTGCGCAAAACGCAAGCATAGCCATTTTTCTGATAATTTTCAGGATTCTTTGCGCGAAATTCAGCCTTTAACCTTTCTAACTGCATAGATTTTTTGCCTATTAGTTGCGGAATCTTTAAATGAATCTGGAAGCTTGGATTCTGTAATTTCAACGCACACAAGGCAATCTTATGCGCAATCCTCTGCCCTAAAAACAAATCAAGATTGTCAAGATTCTGCTTTGCCTGCTCTATTTTATTAAAAAGCAAATTTTTTTCTATCAAAAATGCACTTTTTTGAAGTTGATTTACTTTTCCTTGCAAAACCCTTGAGAATCGCTCACTAAGCGTGTTTTGCATTGTATCTAAGTTCATCAACCATTCGTTTTTATCTGGCAATAGAATCTCCATTGCTGCTGAAGGAGTGGGAGCACGCAAATCCGCTACAAAATCACTTAGCACGATGTCTGGCTCGTGCCCAATAGCCGAAACAATAGGAGTATTTGCATTGAAAATACTCTCAATAACTAAAGGTTCATTAAAAGCCCACAAATCCTCCAAACTCCCGCCACCACGCGCCAATACAATGCAATCCACTCCCAAATTATCTGCAATTTGAATATTTTTAGCAATACTTTCTTTTGCTCCCTCGCCTTGCACAAGCGTATTGATTGCAATAAACTCAACAAGATTCCATCTTTTTTCTGCGACTTTCAGCATATCGTGCAACACAGCACCCGTATTTGAAGTCAGCAAGGCAATTTTTTGGGGAAACTTTAGCAAAGGTTTTTTATTTTCAAAATAACCTTTGGCTTTATAGGATTCTTTGAGCTGCTCAAAAGCCAATGTGAGCTCTCCGATTCCGCTTGGTAATGCGCTAATACAATTCAACTGATAGTCCCCACGTGGAGGATAAACACTAATTGCGCCTTGCAATGTTAGGCTCATTCCCTCTTGGATTTGGAATCGCAAACGTGCAGCATTTCCGCGGAACATTACGCATTTAATGCTAGAATCTTTGTCTTTTAATGTGAAATACAAATGCCCGCTAGAATGGTGGGTAAAGTTACTCACCTCCCCGCTCACACTCACTTGTAAAAAAGTTGCCTCTAACAGACTTTTTATCTGTGCGTTTAGCTCACTCACACTTAGAGTTTTCATTATTCTACAAGCATAATCGCAAGGTTTGCACTAATTTGTTGCCCTTCTTTGGCATAAATTTCTTTGATTTCTCCACCAATCGTTGCTAGCACTTGATTTTCCATTTTCATAGCTTCCACGATTGCTAGCACATCACCCTCTTTGATTTTATCTCCCACTTGCACTTTAAGTTTCGTCAAATTTCCTGGCATTGGCGAAATAATATGCCCCGGCAGGCTTGCTTGAGGCAAAGAATCGGATTTTTTGCTAGGGACTTTGCTAGAATCTTTCTCACTAGATTCTACAAGAACTTCTTTCAAATCCCCATTCACACGCACAAAAAATGGTCTCACATTTTCATCTTTTGCCCCGCTTCCCTCAATTTTAATATTGTAAGTCTCTCCGTGCAAATTGATTGTAAATTCTTTTGCCATTGGAGCATTTGCGCCCTCAAAGGTTGTAAGAGCCTCTGGACTTAGACGATTTTCATTGCGTTCGCTTAAGAATTGCTTCGCGATTCCACCAAAAATCACATAAGAAATCACATCGGTTTCACTTTTAGCAAAGCCTTGAGATTCCTCACGCGCCCTTTGCAACTCTGACTCTAACCTATCTGCTGGACGCTCTGTAATGATTTCCTCTCCCTCTGCTTGGATTCTCTCTATTAATTCTTTTGCAATTGGAGCTGGCGTCTTGCCATAATAGCCTTTAATAATATTCTTAGATTCCGTTGTGAGTGTTTTATAACGCGTTTGTGCTAGGACATTTAACACCGCCTGTGTGCCAACAATCTGACTAGAAGGAGTAACAAGCGGGGGATAGCCGAAATCTTTACGCACATTTGGAATTTCTGCTAAGACTTCGTCCATTTTGTCTAACGCATTTTGTTCTTTTAGTTGATGTGCCATATTAGAAATCATACCGCCAGGAATTTGATTGACAAGTACGCGGGTATCAATTTGATTGTATTCAGATTCAAATTTCTTATATTTTCTGCGATTCCGCTTCAAAATCTCTGCAGCTTTTTCCATAATTTCTAAATCTAATTTTGTATCCCACTGCGTGCCTTGCAATGTCGCCACAATGGATTGCGTGCAAGGGTGGCTTGTACCCTCTGCTAGCGCAGAGTTAGAACAATCCACGCTATCTACTCCTGCTTCAATAGCTTTCAAATGCGAGCCAAAGGCGAATCCAGCGGTGGAATGTGTATGTAATGCCAAAGGCAAACCAATCTCACTTTTCAATGCTTTGACAAGCTCAAAGGTAGCATTAGGCGTAATCAAACCTGCCATATCTTTGATTGCCAAAGAATCGCAACCGCGCTTTGCTAATTCCTTACCATATTCCACAAAACTTTGAATCGTATGCACAGGCGAGGTGGTATAGCAAATTGCTCCTTGTGCGTGTTTGCCTTGCTTTTTAACCTCATCAATAGAAACTTCCAAATTACGAATGTCGTTTAACGCATCAAAGATTCTAAAAATATCCACCCCATTTTGAGCGGAAAGTCGCACAAACTCACGCACCACATCGTCTGCATAATGGCGATAACCAATGAGATTCTGTCCGCGCAAAAGCATTTGGATTGGAGTTTTTTTGAAAATTTCTTTAAAGATTGCTAATCGCTCAAAAGGGTCTTCTTTTAAATATCGCAAACAGGCATCATAAGTCGCTCCACCCCACACTTCTACACTATAAAATCCCACTTGTTCAAAAGTTTGCGCCGCTTCTATCATATCCTCTGTGCGCATACGCGTTGCAAGCAAAGATTGATGTCCATCTCTTAGGCTATTTTCAGTGATTTTTATCATAATACAAACTCCAAATATTAAGTTTTGAGCTCATATTATAACAACAAATTACAATCTTTGAAGTGTATTGTGATAATTTTGTATCAAAATTATCAAGAATGATTATTTTTGTATCATATACGAGAAATTTAAGAAAAAAGGAAATAAGATTCCACTGCGCATTGCAGGCGATACGAAGAATTCTATGATATTAGCAATATACGATTCTACAATTTTTTATGTGCAAAGCACAAATCCGCAATGGTTCTTGTTAGGCTTACTATTTTGCAGAGTTTGTGGAGTTTGCAATTTGTTTGGAATACAAAATCATCAATCTTTCGTTCTGTTCTGTGCTGTTTAGATGGATTGTGCCGCCACTTTTATTCTCGCTTTTGCTTTGGCTTGAGGATTTGTTCACCTCTAATTCTACCACTTCAAAAAAACTACAAAAACTAAGTCCTTCATCAAGAAATTCCATTTTTAACTCCTTATTTAATCTATAAAATAGGAAGCAAATTTCATTCCTTTTTTGTAATTTAAGATTCTGTGAGATTCTAAAACAATCAATTCTTATGAAAAATAATGGAAAACCAATCAACTACCAATTTGAAATTTTATAACGAAGAGTATCAATGTGGAATTGCTAGATTAGATGTGTCCAAACCCTCCTCCGACATTTCTTGGGATTCTGTGGCATTGCTCTCTGCACTAACAACAAAAGGGGAAATATTCACATCAACAAGCCAATAAAATCTCGTAACTTCATCTAAAGCAGGCTTTACCTTGGCAATCTGATAACCCTGTCGTAACTCAATAGATTCAACAATACCCACTAAAATTCCGGGATAAAAAATATTGTCATCGCCACTTGTTCGCACAATTTCGCCGACTTCAATTTTGGGATACAAGGGAATATAATCTACAATAAAACCTTTATTAATATCGTATTTTGCGATTCCTTGTGATTTTCTATCGCCTACTACAACACTATAATTGCATTTCTCATCTCCATTCAAAAAGCCTTCCAAACGCCGATTTTGCAAAACCGCAATTCCCGCAACCTTATTATCATTAATTAGCCCAAAAATCGTTCCATTTTGATAAGTTTTATTAGTTTTATATTCTAGCCATATTTTTTTATAATCATTCATACGCACAAACGAAATCATACGCACAAATGTGAGTTCTGGCATATTTAAACGCAAAGGGGAATGAATAGAGTCTAACAAATCGTTATATTCAATCTTTAGAGCTTCAAGCAAATATTCTACTTGCTGTTTATCTCTCAAAGAATCTGAAAGTTGTTTGATTTGTTCTGCTTGATGAAAATGACGTTGAATTGCCTTTAATATATTGCTATTGAAGTTTAAGATTCCTATCTTGACACTATCGCTTAAAGACAATATCCTATTTTGCACTTCGGTAGAAATTTTCATTGAAATAAACAATGCAATGAATAAAAAAATCGTCCATAGAAAAACTTTTTTCATCTCTTTTCTATTTATTGTATCTCAAAAATCTTACTCGTAAGAAGATTGTTGTAAAACATCAATCTCTTCTAGTGCTTTTCCTGTGCCTTTTGCCACGCATAACAAAGGCTCGTCACCCACATATACAGGAAGTTTTACCACATCTGAAAGATACTTATCCAATCCACGAATCAATGCTCCGCCGCCTGTTAAGACGATTCCATTCTCTACAATATCTCCTGCCAAATCCGGTGGCATTTGTTCCAATACATCTTTGAGGGCATTTGAAATCTCTTTTAGCGGTTCTTTCATCGCCTCACGGACATCTTCACTTGTTAATTCAATCGTATTGAGCAATCCACTCACTTGATCGCGCCCTTTTACTTGCATTACAAGTGGCTCCTCAAGACTTACAGCAGAACCAATTTGAATTTTAATTTCCTCTCCTGTTCTCTCCCCAATCAACAAACTATATTTGCGACGCACATAATCTACAACCGCCAAATCTAGTTTATCTCCCGCAACACGTAAAGATTTAGAAATCACAAGCCCACCTAGAGAAATTACACCGATTTCCGTAGTCCCTCCTCCAATATCTACAACCAAGCTTCCTTTAGGCTCTTTGACAGGCAAACCTGCGCCAATCGCTGCCGCCATTGGCTCTTCAATCAAAAAGACTTCCCTAGCCCCCGCACTAATTGCAGATTCTTTAACCGCCTTGCGTTCCACTCCTGTCAAACCATAAGGTACACAAACAATGATTCTTGGGCGCATTAATGCTTTTCTCCTATGAGCTTTTTCAATAAAATAACGAATCATCTTTTCTGTCATATCAAAATCTGCAATCACACCATCTTTCATCGGACGCACTGCTAAAATGCTTCCGGGCGTTTTACCCACCATTTCTTTTGCTTCGTGTCCTACGGCTAAAATCTTATTCCTACCATGTCTATCATTATGCACAGCAACCACAGAGGGTTCATTAATAATAACACCTTGCCCTTTTACCAAAACAATCGTATTTGCTGTCCCAAGATCAATTGAAATATCGTGTGAAAACAATCCAATAACTCTATCTAATAGCATATCTTTCTCTCTTTACAATGGATTTAAGCACTTTTTTTGCTCGTTTTTTTCTGTTTTATCAACATCGGCTTTGCAAGTTTTAAAACCGCCTCTTTCGTGATAATTACTTCATAACCTTTCAATTCTGGCAACTCATACATAATATCTAGCATAATTTCTTCCATAATTGAACGCAGTCCTCTAGCCCCTGTTTTACGCGCAATCGCAAGATTCGCAATCTCTTCTAATGCTTCATTTTTAAAAGTCAAAGCCACCCCATCAAAAGCAAAAAGCTTTTTATATTGTTTTGTCAATGCGTTCTTTGGCTTTTGTAGAATCTCTATCATCGCCTCTTTTGTAATTTCCTCCAAAGTCGCAAACAAATGCAAACGCCCGATTAATTCTGGAATCAAGCCAAAACTCACCAAATCATCTGGCTCTACTTGCTCTAAAACATTTTCTTGCGCAATTTTTTCGTTTGCTTTATGATGGAATCCCAAACTATTTCCGCCAATTCTCCGCTCAATAATATCTTTTAATCCATCAAAAGCACCTCCGCAGATAAACAAAATATCTTTAGTATCAATTTGGATAAATTCTTGATTGGGGTGCTTTCTGCCACCTTTTGGTGGAACATTCACAACACTACCTTCTATAATTTTCAACAACGCCTGCTGCACACCCTCTCCTGATACATCTCGCGTAATAGAACGATTCTCTGAAAGCCTTGAGATTTTATCAATCTCATCAATAAACACTATTCCTCTTTGCGCCCTTTGCACATCACCATCAGCTTCTTGAAGCAAACGCGTTAAAATATTTTCCACATCTTCACCCACATAGCCCGCTTCTGTTAAGCTTGTCGCATCGCAAATTGCAATAGGAATATTTAAAAATTTTGCTAATGTCTGCGCCATTAACGTTTTACCGCTTCCGGTAGGACCAATCAATAAGATGTTGGATTTTGCAATCTCAGTATCGTCCTCCTCTGCTTGCCCTTTAGTTTGCAATACGCGTTTGTAATGATTATAGACTGCAACACTAAAAACTTTCTTGGCTTTTTCTTGACCAATGACATACTCATCTAAAACCGCTTTTAATTCTTTGGGAGGCACGATATTTAACTCTTGTTCAAGAGATTCCGGCTCTTCCTCAAAGTGTTGCTCGCCCCCGACAAGCAAACTATAAGAAGCAATGATGCAATTTTTGCAAATGCAGACATTATTTCCAGCAATCAATGGATTTTTGTGAGATTCTTTGGACTTGCAAAAATCACAAACTTTTTCACTCATTACTTTTCCTTGTAAAAGGGATTCCCCTTGTAGATTGAATAATAAATTCACACATTTTTTTAACATTTGCATCTTTTACGCCCTCGTCAAGAATTTCCTGTGCGATTTCTTTGATTGGTGCATTACCAAAAAAAAGACGCTTATAGGCATTGTGAATTCTATCCACTTCGTGGTGTTCAAAATGTTTGCGCAAACGATGCAGATTTAGCCCTCTTACGACCGCACGATTCCCCTCTGCCATACAAAAAGGAGGAATATCTTGCGAAAGCGCACTCGCTCCTGCAATCATCGCATAATCTCCCACCTTTACAAACTGATGAATCGGCGTTAAACCACCTACATTAATATGGCTACCCAACACAATATGCCCACCGAGTGTTGCACCATTTGCCAAAATGCAAGAATCTCCAACAATACAATCATGTGCAATATGCACATACGCCATTAACAAATTATTACTACCAATAATTGTTTTGCCTCCGCCGCCCTCTGTGCCCGGATTTATCATCGTAAATTCGCGGATTTTGTTATAATCTCCAAAAATTAGCTCATTAGGTTCGTCATGATATTTCAAATCCTGTGGTTTTGTACCCAAAGTCGCATTCGGAAAAATCTCATTTCTTTCCCCCAAAGTTGTGTTGCCAAGAATCGTTACATGATTATACAGCTTACAACCTTTTCCAATTTTCACATCTTTGCCAATCACACAATAATGCCCAATCTCTACACTTTCGCCAATGATTGCACCCTCTTCAATGATAGCAGTATGCGCAATTTTTGCTGATTTTGCTACACTCACTTTTATACCTTTTTCTCTGTGTTATCTACTACCATTGCTTTTAACTCCGCTTCAGCGACTAATTTTTCTTCCACATAGGCATAGCCTTGCAATACCCAAATTCCACCTTTATGCTTCAAAACCTCTAATTTATAAGTTAATTTATCGCCCGGAATTACGGGACTTCTAAACTTTGCCTTATCAATGCTCATAAAATAAACAATTTTATCGCCTGTATTTTGCGCATTGTCTCCAAACATACTCACAAATGCCAACACGCCACCCGCCTGTGCCATTCCCTCAATGATATAAACACCAGGATAAATAGGTTGTGTAGGAAAATGCCCATTAAAAATTTTTTCATTGATTGTAATATTTTTATATGCCTCAATCTTTTCATTAGGCGTCATAGAAACAATCCTATCTACGAGCAACAAAGGATAGCGATGCGGTAGAATCTCACGAATTTTTTGCACATCATAAATCATTCAAAATCCTTAAAAACTAAAATTAAATTTTAACATAATTTTCATTTGATTATAATGCCATTTTACCCGGATTTAAAATATTATTAGGGTCAAAGGCTTTTTTAACCGCCTTGAATAGCTCCATTTCCTCTTTAGAAAATGCAAGATGCATAAAAGGTGCTTTTGAGATTCCAATTCCGTGTTCTCCGCTAAGTGTGCCACCTAGTTCTACTGCTATTTTAAAAATCTCTTCAATGGCTTTATGCCCTTTCTCTAGTTCTTCTTGCTTACTGCCATCTACCATTACATTTGTATGCACATTTCCATCGCCTGTATGTCCAAAGCAGGGAATCACAACATTATATTTCTTTGAAACTTCTGCGATTCTTTCTAGTAATTCAGGTAGTTTAGAGCGCGGAACTGTAATGTCTTCATTTAATTTTTTACTTCCATAAATGGTAATGCTAGGACTTGCGTTTTTGCGAGCAAACCATAAATCAGCCGCCTCTTGCTCATTGTTTGCTTTCACAAACTCACTTGCTCCATTTTCAAAAAACTTTTCCTCTATTTTGCAGATTTGATAATCAATCTCTTCGGGCAAATTTCCATCTACTTCAGTAATCAAAATCGCCCCTGCTTCTTTTGGCAAACCTTTGTGAAATTTCTCCTCTACCGCCCTAATACTAAGATTATCCAAAAACTCCATTGCCACAGGTGAGATTCCACTTGCCATTGTTTTATACACCGCATTCATCGCAGATTGAATACTTGGAAAAACCCCCATTGCACTTTGTTTATATTTTGGCTTACTAAGTAACTTTAAAGTAATCTCTGTAATGACAGCTAATGTTCCCTCACTCGCAATAAGAATCCCTGCAACATTGTAACCTGCAACGTCTTTGATTGTCTTTTTTCCTGCGCGGATAATATCTCCATTTGGCAACACCGCACGCAATGCCATCACAAAGTCTTTTGTAATTCCATATTTTGCTGCACGCATTCCTCCTGCATTTTCACTGACATTTCCCCCCAAAGTAGAATAATGCTCACTCGCAGGATCTGGTGGATAAAACAATCCAACTGCTTCCACTGCTTTTTGTAATTGCATATTTACTACACCGGGTTGCACGCGTGCTACCATATTTTCCATATCAATCTCTAAAATTTGATTCATATGTTTCTCTAGTGCCAAAATCACTCCACCCTGCACCGCAAGTGCTCCACCTGTAAATCCACTTCCCGCACCTCTTGGAATAATCGGGATTAAATGCTCATTGCAATATTTTAGCACACGGCTGACTTCTTCTTCATTGTGCGGAAAAACAACGCATTCAGGATACTTTCTTTCTTTTGTTGCATCATAGCAATAAGCACTCAAATGCGCTTTATCACTGAAACATTCACCCTCACCTACAATGGTTTTTAAGTCCTTGATATTTTGTTCTGTCATCATCAATCCTCAAAAAATATCTTTTATACCATCAAGAAAATAATTTGTAATTCTTCCAAAAAATGTTGCGTCTTCGTCACGAATCTCACCTTTAACTAAAGCGTCAAAATATATATAATAGTCTTGTGTTTTAGCATCATTAAAAAGATAAGAAAACCATTCTTGATTACCTCTTCCAATGCGTGAGAAAAATGGTAACATACGCTCCTCTACCGGTGCGCGTCCCGTAATGTAGTCTTTTTTAATCATACGAAAAGTCTGGCAATCCAACGCTTGCCCCTCATTGAGATTCACCATATATACAATTCCCGCAGCATATTGTGTGCAGATTTTGCGGAAATCTCCCCTCACAGGCGCGGTATGTCCTACATCCATTAAATAAGCCGCAAACAAATCAGGGTGCAACCAAGTAATCTCTGGATAGGCGGCTTTAATTTTTTCATAAATATCTTGCGTTGGTGCAATCAAAAATGCTCTGTCGTTAAAACTACGAAAAATCACTTCATCATTCTTTTGTGGCGTCAAAGTAGGTGTTGGAAAGGCACTTTGCTCTAATCCCACAAAAGGTTCAAAGGCTATCTTTGCCCGATTGTCTTGAATCTCTATTACTGCAGCTTTTGCCACGATTCCAGAATGTTCTCTATCAAACCAACGAATAATCTCTCCACTTTCCCCAACTTTTAAATCAAATGCCGGCACATACGCATAATGTGCGGAATCCTTATCAAGTGCAATAATTGGAACAATGATTTTGTTGCCAAAAGGAGAAGCTAACGAAAAAGTACCAAAAAAAGAGAATACAACCAAATATTTTAGAAGTTTTAAATATTTCATAAACAAATAAGCCTTAGTCTTCAGAAATTTTTAATATTAAAAATTTCTGAAATTATATTTTATTTTTGCTTAAAGCCTAGCAAGATTTTATATATTTTATATAAAATCTTGCAAATTTTTATCCCGAAATTTCACAACAATGTAAAAAGTTGGAATCCTTTTTGCTTTAAAATTTTCAATTTTGACAATATTTCAAACTTTGACTTTAAAATAAGAAAGGATTTTGTTTCACAATGGTCATCAATCAAAACTTAAACTCCCTAGGTGGAATTTATAATGAAGCGAATCGTCTCTTAAACGAAAATGTACAATCCACAAACAAAGCACAGAATAAAGAATTGCAACAACAGAATCAAGAGAGCTTTAGCAGTGAGAGAATCACTTATGGAATGATTAGTTTGGAGCTTATGAGCGATGAACAATATCAAGCTTTTGAAAGAGTAACTGCGGGTATGTCTCCCAATGAAAAAATTTCTGTCGCGCAAATGCTCACAAGAGCCGGTAATTTAAGCGCAAGCGTAGAGCGCATAGAGCAACGCGAAAAAGAATCTCAAGATTCCAATCCAGAGAAAAAAGAAGAAGAACTCGGATTTTTAGGTATTACACAAGATGGTTGGCAAGAAGTTGCAAAAGAATTTCAAGATAATTTAAACCACTTGCAAGGGCTCTATACCAAGAATTATACCAAGAATCCCACAAGCAACTATAATGATATTTTGCGCAAAAATACAGAAGCCAAAACACAACGCATTTTAAGGGAATTTAGCCACGCAATTTATAGCGGTAATGTGCAAATTGATACGATAAGCTAAGAGAATATCTCCCCGCTGCACTCTTGTGATTTTGCATTCTATCCTTGTGGAATTAATTTATAGAATCGTGACAATCTACAATACAGAATCTCATATTTAATTTTTGGATTCCATTGTAAAGGCTAAGTTTTGCAAGGTTATAGATTTTCAAATGTGGGCGTGGAAAGCAACTCACCCAAACCTATACAATCACTTCGTAATGTGCGCTTCACTTTGTTTGCAATGACAAAATGGAATCGCAAGACAATAGAATCCTCACACCACCTTTAACCCACAGACTTTAGCCACAAAGGCTTTGAGCAAATAAAGCAATATTGCCCCCCCCCCCCGCACGATTCGCAGCAATCAAACCTTCACCTAGTTTATAAGAAGTGTAGTTTTTGATTTGGATTGCTTCCTTATAGTCTGCATAAGATTCTAGAGGAGGAAGTTTTAGTTTTGGATTCTTTTTGATTCTTTCTTGATATTGTTGCTGTTCTATTCTGTGGGATTCTTTAATATAGCTTAGAACATAAGGTAAGCGTATCATTCCCCATAAGCTTTTGGAGTTTAGAATCATTGCATTGCCTAATTTGTAGGCTAAATGGGATTGGAAGCGTAGAGTTGCGCCTGTAAGCTTATTGTGGTGGGGAAGCTGATTCTGTATCTGTTGTGATATGGAATAAAATTTTTGCTCTCTACTTCGTTCAATTAAATCTTGAAAATAGACCCTGTTGGGCACAAAGGGCATTATTTGATGACTCTGTATGCGCGATTCTAATTCATCTAAATAGTAATTTATGTTTGATTTCAAATCAATTCCTTTAAAGTCAAAGAATCCATATTTCCACCATTCAAGTCGTAAAATCCGCTCTCTTGTCTCCTCATTAAAACGATATTAAAATCCTAGCAGGGATTCCACCTACCACAGCAAAGGGTGGGACATCTTTGGTAACTAGCGCATTTTGACCCACAACGCAACCCGTATGAAGCGTGATTCCGGACTTTAGAATCGCATTGGGCAGACATACACATCGTGTTCTAAAGTTGTAGGGGGTGCAGAAAGAACGAAATTAGTGTAGCTGTCTGTTTGGTATTTTCCTTGAACAAATTTCAAATTCGCATCTTTAAAAATTACAAAATTAGGATAATAAGTAAAACTAGAAGTAGAGATTATATCCAAAGGGTGCTTACCACTAATAAAACTAAGTCCTAGTGCTATAGAATTATATCTCCCCATCTTAATGTCAAGACGCGGAATATGCGCGTTACTATAAGAAAAAGTTCCCATTGGACAAAGGGTATTTCCCCTATTGAAAGAACAATATTATTCCATAAAGCCCGCTTCGGGTATTACAATCTCCTCGTCTATTTTAAGCCTATTTCCACGCACGGAAGTAGAGATATGATTCTCTAGCAGACATTCTAAACAATAAGAATTAATTTTGATTTTCATTTGTGTGGCTTTCAAAAATTCAAGCAAGGAGGGAATCCCCACTTGCTTAAAAGACTAAAGTTTAATGCACATCATGCCAAATCTTGCGTTTCCACAAATAAGCTACGACGCCCATAATCACCATAAAAATAATGAGTTTGTAACCGAGTGCTTCGCGTTCATCTTTCTTGCTATCACCCACAGATTCCATATAAGCAACCACTTGATTTTCTGCTTTTTCAGTCAAGCCCACGCGTGGCATTGCAGTCCCTGCAAGTCTTTTTTGTGGGTCATTAATGAAAGTATGCAAGTAATCTAAGCTGCGACTACGAATCATCATAGACAAATCTGGAACTTTAGTGCCAAGATAATCTGTCATACCGCCCTCTGCACTCCATTTGTCATATCGCACACTATGGCAGCGACCGCACGCGTCAATAAACACTTCTTTGTTGCTTAATTCTTGAGGAGCAATACTGCGCAAATATGCAACAATATCTGCAATCTCTTGCTCACTCATCCAATCATAAGCTGGCATTGGGTGATTGCCATCAAATTTATGTGTTTGCTTTGCTGCAATGGCAGCATTTTTCACCACATTACCTAAAAAGTTTTTCTCATAAATCAATCCAGCAGAAGATAAATCCGGTGGAACAACACCATAAGCCGCAAGGGCATCTTCTGGAGCAAATGGAGATTCCATACCTTCGGATTTGATAGAGTGGCACGCAAGACAATTTGCATTGACAATTTCTTTACCATTTGCTGCATTACCCTCTGCTACAAGCGGTTTCAAATCGGCAAAAGTATAATCTGCGGGAGCAACTTTTGGATACATTTGACCATGTGCAAAAGGTTCAACACCCCAATAAATAATCCCTGTCAGCACAACAACAACGATTAATGCTAAGAATTCTTTCATTCTCACTCCTTCTTAATTCTGTTTGTTTTCAAGTTTGGTTACGATTGGTAAAAACACAAACAATAATGCCAAAAACGCAATTGTAGCGGCAAAACCAATATAAGCATTCACGCCTGTTGGAGGAAGTTTGCCCCAAATCGTCAAAACAATCATATCTATTACCAAAAGCCAGAAGAAAATCATAAATCCGGGTCGTTTGTGCGCAGGTGCAACTACATCACTGCGGTCTAACCAAGGCAACAACATAAAGACAACATTTGCAATTCCAAATGCCATCAAGCCCAAATCTGCGCTAAAGAAAAAGCCGCGTAAGATTTCATAACTCCACAAGAAATACCACTCGGGGTAAATATGCGGAGGGGTTTTGAGATGGTCAGCAGGGTCAAAGTTAATTGGGTCAAGCGCAAAAGCAAAATGATAACAAGTCAAATAAAATAAAATTGCCAAGAAGAAACTCGCAACAAAGAAATCTTTAGACAAGAACATAGGCCAAAATGGAATAACTTTAGATTCTTTTTTGTTCCCTGCTTTGTATTTCTCTGCTTCTTTTTCAAAGTCTAATTCTTCACCATAAGCGTTATTGACATGTGGAATCCTTAAACTATAAAAATGCACTGCAATCACAAGCATAATCACAACAGGTAACAACACAACATGCAACATAAAGAATCTTGTCAAAGTTGCGTCTGCTACGATGAAGTTACCGCGAATCCATACGACTAAATCCGCTCCAATTACAGGGATTCCACCAAAAAGATTTGTAATAACTGCTGCCGCCCAATAGCTCATTTGTCCCCAAGGAAGCATATAACCGCTAAAGGCTTCTGCAGAAAATAAACCAAAAAGAATCATACCTGTAAGCCAAATCATTTCTCTTCCACGTTTGTATGAACCATAATAAATCGCAACAAACATATGAATATAAATAACCAAGAAGCAAACAGACGCACTCACCGCGTGTAAGTGTCTCCACAGCCAACCATACTTCACTTCCTGCATAATTGTATAATTTACACTATCAAATGCAAGTTTAGTATCTGGCTTGTAATACATTAACAAAAATAATCCAGAAACCACTAAAAGACTGAATAATACTACCAAAACAACACCCATTGCCCAAAGGAAATTGATATTTTTTGGAATCCAATATTCCGTCATTAATACTTTCATCAAAGGTTTTACTGCCAACCTTTGGTCTAACCAATCAATAATACCATCTGCTTTATGAATTTGTGCCATACATTACTCCTTATGCCTTACCTACGAGCTTCAAGTATTCAGGACCTTCTTCGCCAAGCACCAATTTATCACCTTCAATCTTGAAAGGCGGAATCGCCATTGGAGTTGGAGGAGGACCAAATACATTTCTACCGCAAGCATCAAATCGCCCGCCGTGGCAAGCACAATGAAATTCTGTGGATTTAGAATCATACGATGGAATACAGCCTAAATGGGTGCAGATTTGGATACCTAAACTATAATCTGCATTGCCCACAACCACATCTCTTTCTTCACATTTTTTCATTTCTGCAGTTTTTTTGATAACATAAACAGGTGTGCCTCTATACTCTACTTGTCTATATTCACCCTCTTGCATACTGCTTAAATCAATAGTTGTGAAACCAGCCGAAACAACACTTGGCAATGGGTCCCAAGAAGATTTCATTGCAACCAACGATGCGCCAACACCAACAGCTGCAATCCCTCCTAGAGCCATACCAAGGAAATCTCTACGATTGACATTCTCTGCCATCTATTTCCTCCTCTATGAAAACAATTCTTAATTTTTTCGTTAAGAAACTTTGTATTTTATCAAAAGAAAGCTTTATTTTTAAAAAACCTTGCGAAATTCCACACGAAAAACTTCAAAATGTTTCAAATGTTCAAAAATATTATGGAATCTCGCTGATAAAGTTTGTAAATCTCGTAATGAAGAGCGGGAAATGCTTTAATTTTTCGTCCTTGCAAGCGCAAGCGAAGTAATCTATAATCTCACATATCATAAGGTTTTGCAATAGAATTTCTTAAGAGGGATTCCACATTATAGATTGCCACGACTTGATAAATCAAGTCTCGCAATGACGCAGTGGAAAATGTCATTGAGAGGAATGGAATGACAAAGCAATCCGAATAAAAGAATCCATTAAAGGGTAAATTAATCCTCTAAAAGTTCCACATAAATCTTTTTGCCATCATCTGTGTATCTTGCGCTATAAGCCACCTCTCGTGTTGCTTTCCCTCCATCAAATATGGGACACTTAAGCATACCTTTGATATATTCTTGTTTCATTTCTTGAGGCATTTCTGGATACTCTATTTCCAATGTTGCAGAACAATAAGAACTTTTACTTTGTTTGCTAACTTCTGTTGTCATAAAATCAACTAATGAAATACGGGAGGCTTTGTGAGAGTAATCTTTCAAATCAAGAACTGGCTTCAAAACATCTACAAAGCCTAGCTCCGTTACCATATCTATTTTTTCAAAAGTTAAATTTTCCATTGCCATTGCCATTAAAGTCTCTTTTGTAAAACCATTTTCAACAAAAAACCACTTGTCTCTAAGCAAAATCTCTTTCACAGAATCAACCACCGTTTCATCATTGCATTTTGGTGCACTATCTAAACACCCGCTTAACATTACTCCACAAGCACAAATAAACACAAACCTAATCTTTATCATATTGTTATGCTTGGTTTTAAATTTGATGAAGCAATAGAGCAAAGCAAGAAAAACTACGAATCCTTTTGGATTCAGATAATAACATAAAAGATGAAATTGAAAGATTTAGATAGAAAAAAGGAGAAAAAATAACTTGAGTTTATATTATTCAAAAATCCAAATTTCAAAACAAAAGCACTAAATCTTTATGATTCTAAGTGCTTATCTGTAAAATGCTATTTTTAAGCTATTAATCACAAGAATTAAACACATTAAACGAGTCAATTAAGATTACTTATATATTCAATATTACCCCTAAAAACCTACACATTAAACCTAAAGTGCATTACATCGCCATCTTGCACGACATAGTCCTTGCCCTCGACACGCATTGCACCCGCTTCTTTAGATTTTGCCTCACCACCATATCGGATAAAATCCTCATAGGCAATCACTTCTGCGCGAATAAAGCCTTTTTCAAAATCTTTATGAATCACGCCAGCAGCCACAGGTGCTTTGTCTCCTTGATGAATCGTCCAAGCGCGCACTTCTTTTACCCCAGCAGTAAAGTAGCTGATTAATCCTAATTTGTGGAATCCCAAACGAATAATAGTGTCCAACCCACTCTCACAAACGCCTAATTCTTTAAGAAACTCTACTTGTTCCTCCTCACTCAAGCTCACTAATTCTTCCTCAATCTTGGAACAAAGCTTAATCACCTCTGCACCCTGCTCTTTAGCGTAACCTTTTAATTGCACCACAAAGTCATTATCGGATTCCAACCCCTCTTCATCTACATTTGCACCATAAATGATTTCTTTGTTTGTCAAGAATCGCAACTCTCTATCTAAAAGCAAAAACCATTCATTCTCTTTTTCTTGAAATGTCCGCACAGGCGCACCACTCTCAATATGCGCTAAAAGCAAACTCGCAACCTCTAGCTGCGCCTTTGCTTCTTTGTCTGTTCCGCTTTTTGCGCTTCTAGCAAGTCTTTCTACGCGCTTTTGTAGGGTTTGCATATCGGCAATCAATAATTCTGTCTCAATAATTTCCACATCACGCAAAGGTTCAATGCTTCCCTCTACATGCGTAATGTTGGAATCCTCAAAACAACGCACAATATGCAAAATCACCTCTGTTTCTTTAATGTTTGCCAAAAACTGATTCCCTAAGCCCTCTCCCTTGCTTGCTCCCTTGACAAGCCCCGCAATATCTACAAATTCCACCACAGAATGTTGAATCTTTTGCGGATTGACAATCTTAGCCAACTCCAAAAGTCGCGTATCAGGCACAGGCACGATTGCCTTATTTGGCTCAATCGTGCAAAAGGGATAATTCGCAGATTGGGCATTTTGTGTTTTGGTCAGCGCATTAAAAGTTGTGGATTTACCTACATTTGGAAGTCCTACGATTCCGATTGATAGCCCCATAAAATTTCCTTTATTTTGTCTGATTTAGGATAAACTGCACAACTGCACGAATCCCTGCGCCGCTTGCCCCAAAGGGATTCACTCCCCAAGCCTTTTCCACATAAGCAGGTCCAGCAATATCCAAATGCAACCATTTTTGCGTTAGAGATTCCGCTACAAACTCGCCCAAAAACATTCCCGCACTAATTGCACTTCCATAGCGACTAGAGGGAATATTGCACAAGTCTGCTACTTCGGAATTAAACAGCTTCCTTAAATAAGGATTAAAAGGTAGGATTCCGCTTAGCTCTCCTGCCTCAAAGGCTGCTTTGGCAAAGCTTTCTTTTAACTTTTGATTGTATCCCATAATTCCTGTGCTATAATCTCCCAAAGCCACGACACAAGCCCCTGTAAGTGTAGCTAAATCAATCAAAAAATCCGGCTTTAAATCACTTGCAAAGCTTAAGCAATCCGCCAACACCAAACGCCCCTCTGCATCAGTATTGCGCACTTCAATGCTCTTTTGATTCCGCGCAATTAAAATATCATCAGGCTTATATGCATTTCCGCCAATCATATTTTCAGCCAATCCTAAGATTCCATGCACTTCAGCTTGCACGCCTAGTTTTGCCACAGATTCCAAAATCCCAATCACCGCGCACGCACCGCTTTTATCTGATTTCATTGTCGTCATATAATCACCCGGCTTTAAACTAAGCCCACCGGAATCGTAAGTTAAACCCTTGCCAACTAGCACGATTTTAGGCAGATTTTTGCCTTTTGCCACTTTGGGTTTATAACTCAAATGCACAAGATAGGGCTTGTTTGCACTTGCCTTTGCCACTGCCAAAAATGCACCCATTTTTTCTTTCTCTAAAAATTTCTCATCATACACCTTGCACTCTATGCCACATTCTTTTGCGATTCTTTGCGCAAAGTCCGCGACATACTTTGGCGTTGCAATCATTGGTGGAGTATTAATCAACTCACGCACTTGATTGATACTCTCACTCAAAATTTGGGATTCTTTGATGATTTGTGCAAGTATCTTTTGTTCTAACTTCGTAGAGCTTAAATAGATTTCTTGAAGATTGTTTTCACCCTTTTTGCTTTTAAAAGCATCAAACACATAAGAACCAAGCAAAACTCCCTCACAAACCTCTTTTGCCTCTTGTTGTGATTCTACCACAAGTGAAGCAGACTTTATCCGCAACTTTTTAATGCTTGCCAATGCATTGGCAAGCGCATCGCGTATGGCATTTGGAAAGGGATAATTATAGCTCTCAATTCCTACAAAAAATTTCTTGCTTGCTACCAAAAAGCAGCAACCCTCTCCTTTGTAATTTTGAATCTCTAGTGCGTCCTTTTCGGCTTTAGTTAAGGCTTTTGGTAATTTTTTATCGCGCAAAAGGACGATTTCTAGTTCCGCTTGTTTTTTAAGATTTAAGATTTTCATTTTACTTTCCTGTCATTTTTTGTTCAGCTTTTGCTGTGGCTTTGTGCATATAATAATAGATTCCACCACCCAAAATTAACGCAAATGGAATCGCAATATAATAATGCTCCTTAGCATAATGCACGATTTGAAGTAATTGTTCGCCAAAGAAATAGGCTAGCAAAATTGTAATTGCCGCCCAAACAAGCGCACTGATGAGATTAATAAAAGCAAAAGTTTTCGCGCTATATCGTGTAACGCCAATACTCATTGGAATCACCGTGCGCATACCATACAAGTATCTTTGGGCAAAGATAATGGGCCAGCCATATCGTTGCAATAGCAAATGTGCTAAGGCAAATTTACGCCTTTGGGTTTTGAGTTTTTTGTAAATGAATTGCTTATTGTAGCGTCCAATATAGAAATAAACTTGGTCTCCCACAAATCCACCCAATCCTGCTACAATAATTGCAATAGAAATCGTCATATGCCCTGTATGACACATAATTCCAGCCATAATCAATCCAAGCTCACCCTCTAAAGTGCTCCAAATAAACAAAATAATATAGCCGTATTCTTGCAGCCATTGTGTAAATAATTCTTCCATTTGCAAGTTTCTTTTAATAGATTTTATTAAGATTAAGAAGCGGATTTTAACAAAAATTTGCTTAACATTTTCTCTACATTTGCACAACACAAAAGTTTGCTCAATGCAAAAACTACTTTTGCAAATTAAGCTACTAAGATAACGAACGAGCAGTAAATAATGTGCCCTTGCTATGCTTAGAATGAAGCAAAAAATCTTTTAAAATATTCAAATCTTTGCCACTAGAGAGGAACATTTCGCGCCCATTTTCTAGCAAAAACTGCGCCGCTTTTAGTTTCGTTACGATTCCACCTGTGGCAAAGGCATTGTTGGGTGTCGCCTCTGCTTGCAATTCCGCTTGCGAAATTTCTGTTACGATTTTGCGTATTTTTGCGTTGGGATTCTCTTTGGGGTTTTCTTCGTAATATCCGTCAATATCGCTTAGAATCGCCAAAAGCGAAGCATCAAAAAAATGTGTAACATAAGCAGAGAGTTGGTCGTTATCACCAAAACCCAAAAACATCAACTCGCCTGTTGTGGTTACATCGTTTTCGTTAATAATTGGCAAAACCTTGTTTTTTAGCAACACCTCCATTGTGTTGCGCGCATTTTGAGTGCGTTTCCTAGAATCCAAATCATAACCCGAAAACAAAACTTGCGCACTCAAGATTCCATAAGGCTGCAAGGCTTTGGCATAAATTTGCATTAAAAGCGGTTGTCCAATCGCCGCTAAGGCTTGTTTGTTTGCCAAAATCTTTTTGTCCAATTCTAGCGCAGTGAAGCCCGAAGCTACCGCTCCTGAAGAGACTAAAATCACTTCATAAGTTGCACTCAACTCGCTAATTAATTGCGCTAATGCCTCTATGCGCACGAGATTCACCTTTTGATTCTCTACCAAAATCGCACTACCCACCTTAATCACAATTCTATTTTTGCGCATCAAAGTCCTTTAAACAAGAATATAAAAGGAATCGCAAGGATTCTAAATTTTCTCCACTGACACTTGAAACACCAAGCGCAAAAAAGGGCATACTCCAATCATAATCTTTGCCAAAATCTTGTTTGTCCTTTTGTGTAAAAAGACCGCTAGATTCTCTTTGTGTTAATTGGAATTGAAAGGCATTCAAGAATTTTGCGATTTCTTCTTGAACATTCTGCGATTCCGCATTTTGTTGCACATCAAGCTTAGAAAACATAATGCCAAAAGGGCGACGAGAGAGTTCTGTGCTAAAATGTTCTAACTCCGCCCTTAATGCCCCAAACTGCTCTTGCAATGTGCGATAATTTGCTAAATCTAGCACAAAAAGCAAGAATCGTGTGCGCTCAATGTGGCGCAAAAACTCTAATCCCAAGCCTTTTCCCTCACTTGCTCCCCCAATGATTCCGGGAATATCTGCAATCACAAAGGATTGATACTCTCCGACATTGACAATTCCAAGTTTTGGAATCAGCGTTGTAAATTCATAATTCGCAATTTCGGGCTTTGCGTTAGATAACACAGACACAAGTGTGGATTTTCCGACATTTGGAAAACCTACAAGTCCGACATCGGCAATCAATTTCAATTCCAAGCGGATTTGCTTTGCAATGCCTACAAGCCCCTTTTGCGCGTAAGTTGGGCGTTGATTTGTGGCACTTTTAAAATGCACATTGCCTAAGCCACCTTTGCCACCCTCCAAAAATAGAATCTTTTGGGATTCCTCTACCAAATCTAGCAAAAGCTCTCCGCTTTGACTATCAAAAACTTGCGTTCCGGGCGGGACAATAATCACTAAATCCTCACCCTTTTTGCCATATTTATTGCGTCCTTCTCCGGGCTTTCCATTTTGAGCCTTGAAAGTCTTATGTCCTCTAAAATGCGAAAGCGTATCAGTATTTCTATCCACTTGAAAATACACATTCCCGCCCTTGCCGCCATCGCCCCCGTCAGGTCCTCCATTTAGCACATATTTTTCTCTGCGAAACGAAACAGCACCCTCGCCACCTTTGCCGGAAGACACAAAGATTTCAACGCTATCAACAAACATCAAATAACCTTAAAAGTTTAGCTCTAGGATTCCACTACGAATTATGATTTGAATACCAAAATTAAAGATTAATATTAAAATCAAAACCCAAAAAACTATTTAATAAATTAGGCGGAATCCCGAGCGGAATCCCGCTAAAGAAGCTTTAAGAAGCTGGGATAATAGAGACTTTTTTGCGCTCTCTATCTTTTCTTTCAAAAGAAACAATCCCATCAATTAATGCAAAAATTGTATGGTCTTTGCCCATTCCCACATTATTTCCGGGATGCACTTTTGTGCCTCTTTGACGGATAATAATATTGCCCGCACGAACAAACTGCCCACCAAACTTTTTAACACCTAAGCGGCGTCCCGCAGAATCGCGGTTATTCTGGGTGCTACCCTGACCTTTCTTGTGTGCCATTTCAACTCCTTAACAATCTTAAGCCGCGATTTTTACCACGCGCACACGCGTAAAATCTCGTCTAAAGCCTCGTTTTGTTTTGCTATCTTTTCTGCGTCTTTTCTTAAAAGTGATGACCTTTTTACCTCTGCCCTCATTGATGACTTCTAGCTCCACTTTCGCGCCGCTTACATAAGGCGCACCAAGCTTAATGTCTCCGCCATCGCAGATTGCTAAAACTTCGCTCACTTCAACTTTTGACTTTGGCTCAAGGTTTAAACAATCTAGCAAAATAACATCGCCTTCTTGCACCTTGTATTGTTTGCCTCCATTCGCAATAATTGCATACATTATACAATTCCTTAAAATTTGAAGTTCTTTTTATTAAAGCTAATAAAAGTCGGGATTCTATCTAAAATTTCATTAAGATTACTTGAAAGAGATAAAGGGATTCTATCTTTCTATCTTTCGTTTATTTGCGGGAGGGTGCGGGGGTCAATGGATTTAATGAGTGATTGTATCTCTTCATTATACATCTCTTGCGTGTAGATTCGCTCTCGCATTTTAAATCTTGCTTCAATAATATTAAAAAGCTCGGGCTTGGTGTATTTCCACCGCTGCAAAGTGCGCGTGGTAATGCGTAGGATTCTAGCCTTATCTTGTTGTGTGTATTTCATTAAGATTCCTTAATCTACATTTAATGCTTGATTTACTGCTATTCTTTGTATTTCTAGGGCGAATTAAATAAAGCTTTCTCTTGATTTCAAATTACGATAATATTTCGTATATAAATTAATAATTTAAGAAAATATGCCGTAATATTGCGATTGTAAATTTTAAATTTCGCCCAATAAGGAGCAGTAATGAAATATTGGATATGTGTATGCAAGAAATATGATGAGGATTGGCAGGAGGAATATAATGCAGAGTGGGAATGGTGGAAAAATGGCGAGGATGGCGATAGAGTACTATGCTATCAAACTTCAGCGCATAGATTCACGGCAGAACTTGAGGTAAGCGAGAAATTTGAGGCAAATAGCAAAAATGAAGCTTGCATTTAAGCGCAAAACTAGAGTGCCTTTAGATAACATTAACACAAGATAAGCATTATCAGCGGATTTTTGATTTTAACGCCGATAAATATTCGCCTTTTACTGCGAATAAAAGCAATTTATTCTATGGGACATTTTTCACCACGACAAAAGAACAATTTGAATATATTTGCTCATTAGCACAATGCAATGAATAATTTTTTCTCTACCATTGCAAAATTTGCTTAGTAGAGATTCTAAAATGAAATCCACCGCGTCATTGCGAGCAAGTTTAAAAACTTGCGTGGCAATCCACAATCTAAACCAAAAGTAAATAAACAATGGAATCGTAAAACCATTAGCAAGATTTTAGATTATGGATTGCTTTATCGTTACACTCCTCGCAATGATAGAAATGGGCGCAAGGATGCGGTGGATTTCCTTATTTATCCCGTTAGTGCAATACACTCAATCTCTACCAAAGCACCTTTGGGCAATGCTTTCACTGCTACCGTGCTTCTAGCGGGTTTATGCTCCCCGAAAAATTCCGCATAGATTGCATTCACAAGCACAAAATCGTCCATATTGTTTAAAAAAATCGTAGTCTTTACAACATTTTGCAAACTACTTCCACCTGCTTTTAAAACCTCACTAAGATTACTAAGCACTTGCCTCGTCTGCGCCTCAATCCCCTCAACCAATGCTCCCTGCGGAGTCAATCCGATTTGTCCTGAAGTATAAATAATTCCTTGCGCCTTGATTGCTTGAGAATAAGGACCAATGGCTTGGGGCGCATTTTGTGTCGCAACCACTTCTAACATTGAAAATCTCCTTTACTTTATTGTTTAAATGTTATAAAATTATAGCTAAATTTAAATTTTAAGGAAAATCTATGAAATCAATTTTGAGATTCCTACTCGCTACTTTTTGTATTAGCACACTTGCAAATGCGGACAATTTCGTGCAAGCCACTAGCCCCGCTACTGAACCAAAAGTCATCGTTAAAGTCCCCCCACTCACACCTTTTGATGAAACCTTGCAAAGAGAAATGCAAAAATACCCTCAAGATTCTATGTTTTTTGTAGATGGCAAAACAGGCAAGATTCTTTCTGTCAATAAAACTCCAAGTGTAAAATCTAGCGGAGCAAATCCGGGCAAATTTTATCCAAGAGATGAAGTAAAACCAAAACCTAATGAAATAGCTCCCTACAAGATACAAGAAGAACGTATAGATTTATTATAAAACAAGGCAATGAATGATAGAAGTTGAATTTTTAGGACCTCTTGGCAATAAGACTTTCAAGAGCCAAGCAAAAGACTTTCACGCATTAAAACAAGAATTACAAGCGATTCCAGACTTAAAAGATTGGCTAAAAGATTGCGCCATTGCCTTAAATAACGAAATCGTTACCTCATTGGACACCCCGATTAAAAAGGGCGATAAAATCGTGTTATTGCCTCCCGTTTGTGGTGGATAAATGCAAACCCAAATTGATGGATTAGAAATTTTTGAAGGCGCATTGGACACTGCGGCAATTTATAAAGATTGGATTACTCTAAGCGCACAAGCCAATTTGGGAGCTAATGCAATTTTTACCGGAATCGTGCGCGCAGAAAATAGCTACGAGGGCTTAAGTTTTGATATTTATCTTCCACTGCTAGAACAATGGTTCTTGGGCTGGGTGAAAAAAGCCCTTGAAAGCGAAGTTTTGCTTAGAATGGCGCATTCTAAAGGCGATGTTTTAAACCACCAAAGTTCCTATATGGCTGGGATTTTTAGCCCACAAAGACGCGCAACGTTAGAGATTTTTGGAGATTTCATTGAGGATTTCAAACATCGTGCTCCTATTTGGAAATATGATTTGAAAAATGGACAAAGAATCTACGCAAAAGAGCGCAGTCATAGACTACCCCATAGCGGAATCCTAAGCTAAAAATGAAAATAGTCGCATTTACAGGAAATTCCAATAGCGGCAAAACAACCCTTATTGAGAAGTTATCCCTGCACCTAAAGACGCAAAATAAACGCGTAGGAATCATCAAACACGACCCAAAGGATAAGGCAATGTTTGATGTTGAGGGCAAGGATTCTGCACGTTTTTACCAAACGGGTGCTGATGTCGCAATTTTAGGGGCAACGCAAAGTACCTTGCGATTCCACAAAGCCTTAAGCATAAAATCCCTTGTGGGACAATTTGTAGATTATGATTATCTTTTTGTAGAGGGCTTAAAAACATTGCCCTTTCCTAGAATCTGTGTTGCTAGAGATTCCTTTGATACGCGATTCCTGCCTTATATTCAAGCCATTGCGACAGATTCTAGTATTCCTAACCTAGAATCCTACGCCCTACCCCTTTTAAATCTGAATAATACCTTAGAAATTTTAGAATGGATTGATATAAACATAAAGGAATCTTAAATGATAGAGACAACAAAACAAAAAGCAAAAATCGGTATTTTAACCCTATCCGATAGAGCAAGTGCGGGAATCTATGAGGATATATCAGGCAAAGCAATTAAGGAAACTTTGGAGCAATACTTAATCACGCCATTTGAATGTGTTTATCGTGTGATTGGGGACGATTTGGAGGAGATTAAGCATAATCTAATAGAACTAGCCGATAGGGAATTTTGTGATTTGATTATAACAACAGGTGGGACAGGACCAGCACCACGTGATGTAACACCGGAAGCCACAGAGGCAGTTTGCCAAAAAATACTTCCGGGATTCGGTGAGTTAATGCGCCAAGTAAGTTTAAAATATGTCCCAACCGCTATTCTTTCGCGTCAAAGCGCAGGTGTGCGGGGTAAAAGCCTAATCGTCAATCTGCCCGGCAAACCAAAATCTATCCGCGAATGCCTAGACGCAGTTTTTCCTGCGATTCCCTATTGTCTTGATTTAATCGGTGCAAGTTACCTTGAAACAGATGAAAAGATTATCAAAGCATTCCGCCCAAAGGCATAACATAAAAATGACTTTCTGCTGTCCTTACGAGCGAACCAATCTATAATATTGCATAAATAAAACTTTACAATGAAATCTTACAAAGTGAGATTTTAACTATGGATTGCTTTTGGCATTACCTCGTAAAGACGAGTAACAAATGTTTTTAATTTGCGAGAGATTATAGATTGCGACACTTACATTTGAATAATATAGCAAGTGTAATGCAATTCCATATTTTAAAATTTTAAGCTTTCATATTTAGTGTGAAATTTACTGAAAAATCCTCTTGCCTCCCCTCTCTTTCCTCTCGTTCTTTACGAATTTTTTCTAGCTCTTCTAACATTTTTTCTATGTAGCTTTTCTCGCTAGATTCACTCTTAGAGCGACTAACAGCCCAACCGCTTACGCTCCCATCGGCATTAATCACAAATCCACTTGTTTCAATTTCGCCACCAAATAAGTCTTTTTTAATAGGATTCTTGGCAAGCTCATTTATATCATAAATCAATGCTTCATATTTCTCACGCACTTTGGGGTCATCTGCCATTTCTTTTAAAATATTTGGGGCAATACTAAGATTATTCAAGCCTTTTTGCTCATTGGAGTTAAAATTAAGGTTTGAATATTTAACTACAAGCTCACCTAAAAGTGCATTGGAAGTAGAATCACTAGAATCCTTTTGCACTCCTTGTATATCGCCAAACTTTTGGCTTTTCACATAGTCATACGCCGCTTGTGAAACATAAATATCGCCAATTTGCACTGCCATTACTTACTCCTTAAATAGAATTGTATAGACTATATCGGCATTTGAGGACAAAAATAAAGAGAAAAAATTAAGTTTCCGCACTATTGTGCAAGTATTGTTGTGAGATAACATATTAGCATTTTGTGCTTAGGGGAGGATTTATCCCAAAAGCACCAATGCACAATCTAAGCTATACAAGTTCTACGATTGCCATAGGAGCAGCGTCGCCTACTCTCATTCTTGTTTTGATAATTCTTGTATAACCACCATTTTTGTTAGAATATTTTGGTGCAATCTCTTTGACTAATTTTTTCACAGAATCTTTATGTTGCAAATGAGAGAAAACCAAACGATGTGCCATAGAATCATCTTTTTTTGCTTTTGTAATTAGTTTTTCAAAATAGCTTTGCAATTCTTTTGCCTTTGGCAATGTAGTTTCAATCTTTTCGCTAGCAATTAAAGCAATTGAAAGATTTTTTAGTAAAGCTTTTCTATGAGAACTTGTTCTTCCTAGCTTTCTATATCCGTGTCCGTGTCTCATTTCTTATCCTTTTTTAGTTAGAAAATTTTTTCTTAAGTAGCGCAACCAAATCTTCTGGAATTTCTTTACCCACAGGATAACCTAGTTCATCTAGCTTTGTGGTGATTTCATCTAAAGATTTTTTACCTAAGTTTTTAATGTTTTTAATTTGGTCTTCATTCAAAAGCACGAGCTCTCCTAGATATTTAATGCCTGACCTGTCTAAGCAGTTAAAGCAACGCGCACTAAAATTCAAACTATCAATAGTTTGCAACAATGTTTTAATTTCTGGATGATCTTCATCTCCATTATTGATTTCTGGCACTTCAATGTTAAGTTCTGTATTGAAAATAGCCATTTGTTTGTGCATTACACTTAAAGCATTTTTGAAAGCTGTCAGCGGTTCTACCTGACCATCGGTTTGAATATCAAAAATAACTTTTTCATAATTTGGATCATCTTCTACAAGTATATTTTCAGTATTGTAGGTAACATTCGTAACGGGTGTAAAATAAGAGTCAAGCGGCATAAAACCTTCTGGCACTTGATTGCGAATCTCTTCACTTGGCACATAACCAATTCCCCTACAAATTACAATAGAAAAATTCAACACTGCATCTTCGTTAATGGTTGCCAAATGAATATTTGGAGTAACAACTTCCACTAATTCGTTAGCCAAATCTGCACCTGTAATAACCTTTGGACCTATAAATTTATAATCCACGCTGATACTTTCGTTTTCATCTTTACTCTTAAAACGAACTGTCTTAAGATTCACAATGAAATGCGATACATCTTCTACCATACCACGCACGGAATCAAATTCGTGCGCCACACCAGCAATTCGCAACGCAATAGGAGCGAAACCAACAGAACTTCCAAGCAATAATCTACGCAAAGGATGAGCCAAAGTAATAGCATACCCTGATTCAAAAGGATAGGCAATAATTTGAACTCTATTGACGCTAATTTCTTTTACTTCAATTTTTGTTGGAACATGTGGAGAAGTTTTAATATTTTTCATACTAACACCTTCCTACAAATTATTTAGAATACAACTCAACAATGAGCCTTTCTTCAATTGGAATTACTACCTCTTCTCTTTCTGGTAAGCGTGTAAAGATTCCAAATACTTTATCTTGATCCACATCTACCCAAGGAACGATTCCTGTTTGCTTTGTTAGCTCAATCGCTCTTTGAATTTGTGGATTTTTTTTGCTTTTTTCACAAATTTCTATCTTTTGTCCTACTCCTACAAGAGAGGAAGGAATGTCTATTTTCTTGCCATTTACAAGAATATGTCCATGCACAACAAGTTGCCTTGCAAAACGTCTCGTTGTAGCAAAACCCATTCTATAAACAACATTATCCAATCTTCTTTCAATTAGTTTGACGAGATTCTCTCCCGTATTACCTTCTAAACGATTCGCCTCAACAAAAATTGAACGAAATTGTTTTTCAGAGATTCCATACATCATTCTTGCTTTCTGTTTCTCACGAAGCTGAATCCCATATTCTGAAATTTTTCCTCTTCTTTGCCCGTGTTGTCCCGGACCATAAGGACGTTTATCTAATGCACTTTTCCCTGCTAATCTACGCTCGCCCTTTAGTGCAAGATTAACACCAAATCTTCTTTCAATTTTTTCAACAGGACCTCTGTATCTAGCCATTATCTCTCCTTACACTCTTCTTCGTTTTGGCGCACGACAACCATTGTGTGGCAATGGTGTAACATCTTTAAACCATAAAACTTTAATGCCTTCAATGCTTCCTAAACTTTTTACTGCAGTTTCTCTACCGCTACCTGGACCTTGAATTTTTACTCCCAATTCCTTGATTCCATGTTCTTTTGCTTTGGAAACTGCATCCTCTACTGCTTGTTGTGCAGCATAAGGAGTTGATTTTTTACTTCCTTTAAAACCTAATGCACCTGCTGTGCTCCAGCAAATAACATTTCCCATTTCATCTGTGATGGTTACGCTTGTATTGTTAAAAGCAGCCGAAATATGAATGATTCCTTTTGCAATATTTTTCTTAACAATTCTTTTTTTATTTACATTTCTTTTAGCCATTATTTACTCCTATTTTGATGCACTACCAACAGTTTTTTTCTTGCCTTTACGTGTTCTTGCATTGTTTTTTGTTGTTTGACCGCGAACAGGCAGACCTTTACGATGTCTAAGACCACGATAGTTTCCTAAATCCATAAGAGCTTTAATGTCCATTGTAACTTTTTTGCGCAAATCACCCTCTACGATATGATGAGATTGTATTTCTTTAGCAATAGAAGAAACTTCATCTTCACCAAGGTCTTGAACCCTTTTGTCATAAGAGATATTTACAGCATTTAAAATATCTCTTGATGTCTTTAAACCAATACCATAAATATAGGTTAAAGCATATTCAATTCTCTTTTTTTTGGGTAAATCAACACCAGCAATTCTCGCCATTATATTTCCTTTTATCCTTGTCTTTGTTTATGTTTTGGATTCTCGCAAATCACTCGAATCACGCCTTTTCTCTTAATAACCTTGCATTTGTCGCACATTTTTTTGACAGAAGGTCTCACTTTCATAGCTTGCTCCTAACTTCAAAGGCAAATGCCTTATTATAATACTTTAGCGTCCCATTTAGAAAATATCTAAACTATGCCTTTGGAATGTTTTAAAAAAAATTTATCACTTCCCATTTCTCAATAGGCATTGAGTTTATAGTCCTCAAAGGCTTATCCAACACCACCCAAACGACTATGTTGCAATTTAACACTTTAGATTCAAGTTTAATTTTTGCAATAAAGAGCGGATTATATTTAAATTCTCATTAAAAACTACTTATATCTAAAAGTAATTCTTCCTTTATCTAAGCTATAAGGAGTTAATTCTAGCTTCACTTTATCGCCTTGTAGAATCTTAATATAATGCATTCGCATACGTCCAGCAATATGACATAAAATAATATGTCCATTTTCAAGCTCCACACGAAAGGTTGCATTTGGCAAAGCTTCCTTTACAATTCCATCTACTTCAATTACATCATCTTTTGCCACTTATTTTCCTTTTGACCTCTTTTATTCCAAAGATAAAATTTCAGCTTTATTCCTAATAATTGCCACCGTATGTTCATAATGGCTCCCCCTTAATCCATCTACCGAAACTACACTCCAATCATCTTCCAAAATGAAAGGCTCGCTTTCCTTTTGACAAATCATCGGCTCAATACAAAAAACCATTCCTTCTTTGATTTTATCACCTTGCTTAGCTTTTTTTCCTTCCAAATAATTAGGAATCTCCGGCTCTTCATGAGGCTTTCTACCGATTCCATGCCCACAAAAACCATGCAAAGGAACATAACCATAATCCAAAATAAATTGCTCTATCAGAGCACTTAATTCTTTAAAATGCATACCTACTTTAATTTGACTAATAGCAAAATATAAGGCGTCCCTAGAACAAGCAATTAACCGCTCGTCGCTTTGAGAAATATTGCCTACACCGCAAGTAATTGCCGCATCACCATACCAACCATTGAGCTGTGTGCCAATATCAAGCCCTACAATATCTCCCTCTTGTAATTTATAATCATTTGGGATTCCGTGTATAATAACTTCATTAACAGAAATACAAATGGAACCGGGAAATCCATAAAGCCCTTTAAAAGATGGGGTTGCTCCGCAGGAGAGAATCATTTCTTCTCCCATTTGGTCTAATTCTTTTAAAGTAATACCGGGCTTGATTTGACTTTTGAGATGATTTAGAGTTTTACCTACAATTCTATTTGCAGCCCTTAAAGCTTCAATTTCAGGTGGTTTTCTAATTGCAATTGACATTATAATCCCACTGCACTAAGTGTTTTATACTTATTCATATAAATTTGAGCTTCAATTTTGCGCATTGTATCCACTGCAACTTGAACAACAATCAAAACAGCTGTTCCTCCAAAATAAAATGGAACTCCGGAAGCCTTTACTAAAACCCACGGCAAAGTTGCAATAATTGCTAGATATAAAGCACCCCAAAAGGTTAATTTATTTGCAACTTCCGTCAAGAAATTCGCTGTGCCCTCGCCCGGTCTAATGCCAGGTATAAATCCACCTTGACGTTTAAGATTCTCTGAAATATCTTTAGCATTAAATACAATAGAAGCATAAAAATACGCAAAAAATACTACCAAAAAGAACATCAGCACATTATACAAATAACCATTAGGATTCAAAAAATCAGCAATTTGCATTACGATGCTATTAGAAGAACTTTGCAGAATTGTGCTAGGAAACATTAAAAGAGCCGACGCGAAAATGGGTGGAATCACTCCACTTAAATTCATCTTAATAGGAATGTAATTCATAATGCGTTTGTCTTGATTTTGCATAACTACCTTACGAGAATAAGAAATAGGAATCCTACGCTCTCCTAATTCTATAAAAATAATGCTAGCAACAGTTACCACGATAACCACAGCAATAAACAACAACACAAGCCAACTAATTTGATTTGTATTCACCAAGTTAAATGTCCCTGCGATTGCACTTGGGATTCCAGACACAATTCCCCCAAAGATAATTAAGCTGATTCCATTGCCAATGCCTCTTTGTGTAATTTGTTCTCCAATCCACATCAACAGCATTGTTCCACAGAGCATAGAAAAAGCAGAAATAGCAATAAAAACATTCATATCAATCATAATTGCGCCATTTGCTCCTGTGCCTAAACTTTTTAATCCAATAGAAACACCAATGGCTTGAATCAATGTAATCGCAACGGTGGTATAACGTATAATTTGCATATATTTTTGCATTCCATCACGTTCTTTTTTCATTTTGCCAAGATTTGGAAATGTCGCAGCAAGGAGTTCCATAATAATAGAAGCCGTAATATAAGGCATAATTCCAAGAGAAATAATACTAAGTCTCTCTACTGCATTACCACTAAACATATTAAATAACCCCAAAGCATTGGAGGCATTGTTGTCAAAAAAAGCTTTAATCACCGTCGTATCAACGCCCGGAACAGGAACATAAGCCAATACACGATAGGCTAAAAGAAAGCCTAAAGTAATAAGAATCTTATTGACGATTGTCTTGTTCATTATTTTTGTCCGCTCGTTGTGATTCTTTCATCTTTAATTTTTGATGTAAGATTCTTAGCATTTACACCAATTAATTTGATTTTTGTGGTATAAGACGGAAACTTATGAATCGCTCTAATGGTTTCAAAAGTGATTTCTTCTAGTTTCATAATTGCTTTAATGAATTCTACATTAATCACATAAGGTTTAACTGCACGACTTGTAAAACCAACTTTTGGAAGTCGTCTTTGCAAAGGCTGTTGCCCACCCTCAAAACCTCTTTTTTGTTTGGAGCCTGTTCTTGCAGTTTGACCTTTACCACCTCTTGTAGAGGTTTTGCCCATACCACTTCCTTGTCCTCGTCCTATTCTTTTAATTTTTTTAACACTACCTTTTGCAGGTGCTAGATTTTCTAATGCCATACTCTCTCCTCTTTACGCTTTAACCTTGGAAAGGGCTTCAATGGTGGCACGCACAACATTGTAAGGATTATTTGAACCTAATGATTTTGTCAAGATATCCTTAATCCCTGCCTTTTCTAATACCGGACGAACTGAACCACCAGCAATAACACCCGTTCCCTCACTTGCTGGTTTTAGCAAAACAACGCTAGAATTATATTTCTCTTGCACATCGTGCGCAATCGTTGTGCCTTTAATATTTACTTTGATGATATTTTTAAAGGCATCATCAATAGCTTTTTTAATTGCATCAGGAACTTCTTTTGCTTTGCCAAGCCCAAATCCTACTAATCCAGCCTTATTTCCTACGACTACTAAAGCATTAAAGCGGAATCTACGACCTCCTTTAACAACTTTTGTTACGCGTCCAATATTTACAACATATTCTTCAAACTCTTCTCTATTGATTTCCATATTATCCCCTACAAATTAATTCCATTCTCACGGAGAGAATCGGCAAAACTTGCAACAACACCATGATACAAATAGCCATTTCTGTCAAAAAGCACTTCTGTAATATTTGCTTTCTTAAGACTATCTGCTAATGTAACAGCAATTTTTTTAACATCTTCTTTATTGTTTTTTAAACCCATTTTTTTACCATCTACACTGACTAAAGTTACGCCTTTTGTATCGTCAATGGCTTGAGCATAAAAATATCTATTGGAGCGAAAAATGCTTAATCTAGGAGTTGTAGCACTTCCAAAAACTTTGGCACGGATTCTTAATTTCCTTTTAAATCTTAAACTTCTTTTTTTGTTAATAATTTTATTTGTCATTATTTATCCTTACTTTTTAGAAGTTTTACCCGCTTTGCGAATAATACGCTCATCAGTATATTTTACACCTTTACCCTTATAAGGCTCTGGTGGTCTAAACTCTCTAATTTCAGCCGCAATCTGCCCAATTTGTTGCTTATCTGCACCTTTAATGGTTACAAGATTTTTATCAACAGAAATTTCAATACCCTCTGGAATATCATAGTTAATAGGGTGAGAAAATCCGAGTGCAAGCTCTAAAACTTTGCCTTTTACCGCTGCCTTATAACCCACACCATTAATCTCTAATTGTTTTGTAAAACCTTCAGTCAAACCTACTACGATATTATTTGCTAAAGCCCTATATGTTCCCCAATAAGCTTTTGCTTGTGCATTTTCACCATTTAATGCGAAAGTTAATTCACCATCTTTTAATGCAATACCTACGCGCCCATAAGTCTCTAGCTCTTTTGTAAGTTTGCCACCCTTAAAAACTATTTTGCTCCCTTCTACGCTCACTTGAATGCTATTTGGAATGCTAATAGGTTTTTTCCCAACTCTTGACATTAAATACTCCTACCAAATACTGCAGAGGGCTTCACCACCCACATTTGCCCTATAAGCATCATCGTTGGCAATCACGCCTTTGCTTGTGCTTACAACAATTGTTCCATAACCATTTTTAAAACGTTTGAGTTCATTTCTACCCTTATAAACGCGTCTTCCCGGTTTCGAGATTCTTGTAATTTCATTAATTACAGTGTGTCCTTTTTCGTCATACTTCAAAACAACATTAATAGAATGTTTTTTGTCTTTCTCTATAACTTTAAAGCCCTCAATAAAACCTTTTGCTTGAAAAACCTCAAGAATAGAAACTATTATTTTCGCATAATATAAGTTTGTAGTATCCAAGCGTCTCATACTTGCATTTCTAATTCTCGTCAAAGAATCCGCAATAATATCATTTACCATATCTTCTCCTTACCAGCTTGCTTTTCTAAGTCCGGGTATTAGACCTTCATTTCCCATTTTACGGAGACAGACACGACAAATACCAAAATCCCTATAAACAGAATGTGGTCTTCCACAAATAGAACATCTTGTATATGCTCTAACTTTGAATTTAGGTGCTCTTGCTGCTTTTGCAATCATAGATTTTTTAGCCATTATTTCTTCCTTTTGCAAAAGGTAAGCCAAAAAGCTCAAGCAACTTAAACGCATCTTTATCATTTGCGGCTGAAGTTACAAAAGTAATATTCATACCATGACTTACCATAATATCATCATAAACGACTTCTGGAAAAATAAGTTGTTCATTCACGCCAAAGCTATAATTTCCTCTCCCATCAAATCCATTGCGAGGAACTCCTCTAAAGTCTTTTACTCTTGGAAGTGCAATCACGATAAGCTTCTCAAGGAAGTTATACATTTGATTTCCTCTCAAAGTAACTTTGACTCCCATAGGCATTCCCTCACGCATTTTAAACCCTGCAACAGACTTCTTAGCAATCGTAATCACTGCTTTTTGTCCTGCAATTAATGAAATGGTGTCGGCAATATTTTGCATAATCTTGGTATCTTTTGCATGCATACCTGCACCCACACTAATTACAATTTTTTCTAATTTTGGCAAAAGCATAGGATTCTTAATCCCCAATTCCTCTGCCAACTTTGGTTTAATTTCATTTTTGTAGGCAGTTTTTAAAGCAAACATAAATTAGTCCTCCGCTTTCTTGACATTTGAAATGTGAATTGGCATTTCTTTATTGATAAAACCGCCTTTAGGATTCTTATCCGTTGGCTTTACAGCTTTTTTTGCAATCTTACAACCCTCTACAATTACTTGTGAAGTTTTAGGCAATACCTGTAAAACTTTTGCTTTCTTTCCTTTGTCCTCTTTATCACCAGTAATTATTTCTACTAAATCACCTTTCTTAATTTTAAATTTTGCCATTACAATACCTCCGGTGCTAATGATACGATTTTCATAAAATTAGCATAACGAATTTCTCTTCCAACAGGTCCGAAAATACGCGTTCCAATAGGGTCTCTTTTGCTATCCAATATCACTGCGGCATTATCATCAAAACGAATTAAAGCACCATCTTCACGATGCAATTCTTTTTTTGTTCTAACAACAACCGCTTTTACAACCTGACCCTTTTTAACTTTTCCGCTTGGAAGTGCTTTTTTTACAGAAGCAACAATCACATCACCCACCGTTGCATAACGTCTTTTGCTTCCACCCAAAACTTTAATACACATAACTTCTTTCGCGCCACTATTATCTGCAACATTTAAACGTGTAAAACTTTGAATCATAATTCAACTCCTACAGATACAACTTTATGAAGCGAGAAAGCCTTTCTTTTGGAAATTGGTTTGCATTCAATTGCTTCAATCACATCCCCGACTTTTACGCTATTGTTTTCATCATGTACGATATAGCGTTTGAATCTTTTAACAATTTTTCTATATTTTGGATGTGTAACGCGCCTTTCTACTAAAATCGTTACACTCTTATCGCCAGTTTTTGTAACAACCTTTCCAGCAATAATCCTTTTATGCGGTTGCACATTACTCATACTTGTGCCCTCCTTTTAGCATTCAGAGCTGTTTTGATTCTTGCAATATCCTTTTTTGCAACTCTTATTTCACTTGAATTTGTAAGCTGCATTGTTCTTAACTTCAAATTTAGCTCAAATAAAAATGTCTCTTTCTCTTTCAAAAGAGCATTTAGCTCTTCAATTGTTTTTGTGTTAATCTCAGTATATTTCATTTTCACCCTCTCTTGTTACAATTTTTGTTTTAAAAGGGAGTTTGCTTTGGGCTAGAGCCAATGCACTTCTTGCAAGAGATTCATCTACACTACCCATTTCATAAATAATTCTACCCGGTTTAATATTCATTACCCATTTATCTACCGCACCTTTACCTTTACCCATTCTTGTTTCAAGAGGTTTAGCAGTCAAAGGTTTATCAGGGAAAACACGAATCCAAACCATTCCTGTTCTCTTTGTTGCACGTGTCATAGCAATACGAGCCGCTTCAATTTGGCGTGAATCAATTCTTCCATGTTCTAAAGCTTTAATTCCAAATTCACCAAATGCTAAGGAGGTTCCGCGAAATGCCTTTCCGCGATTGCGTCCTTTCATTTGCTTTCTATATTTTGTTCTTTTTGGCATTAACATAGTTTATTGCCCCCTTCTTTTTCTTGTCGGACGATTGGATTTTTCTTCGCCCTCTTCACTTTGTTTGTCTGCTTGGATTCCTTTTTGCAATACCTCACCTTTGAAAATCCAAACTTTTACACCTATATTCCCATAAGTTGTCAAGGCTTCTGCAAAACCATAATCAATTTTTGCCCTCAAAGTATGAAGTGGGATTCTACCTTCCATATACCATTCCGTTCTTGCCATTTCAGCTCCAGCTAAACGACCAGAAACACGAACCTTGACTCCTCTTGCGCCAGATTTCATTGCACCTTGCATTACTTTTTTCATCGCTCTTCTAAAAGCAACGCGTCTTTCAAGTTGTGTAGCAACACTTTCTGCGGATAGTTGTGCATTACTTTGTGGTTTTTTTACTTCCTTAATATTAATAAAAACATCTTTATTAACAATCTTTTTTAGAGATTCTTTGAGTTTTTCAACATCTGCGCCCTTTTTTCCAATAATAATACCCGGACGAGCAGCGATTACCGTTACGCGAACTTTTTTTGCGGTGCGCTCCACCAAAATATCACTCACGCCAGCATAATAAAGCTCTTTTTTCAAGAATTTTCTAATTTTATGGTCTTCGGCTATATTTTGTGGTGCGCTAGCAAATGAAGGAAACCATCTTGATTCCCAATTTCTATTAATACCAAGTCTTAGACCAATCGGATTAACTTTTTGACCCATTACTTATCCTTACTTTTTTGTGCTACTTCTACAAAAATATGTGAAGTCGGTTTTCTAACTGGAGTTGCTCTACCTCTTGCTCTTGGTGTAAAACGTCTAAGCACAGGACCAGCATCTACTCTACAAGAAGAGACAATTACATTTTCAGCCTCATAGCCACCATTTGCAACTGCCGATGCGATTACTTTAGAAATCACTCTTGCCGCTTTATTTGGCATAAATTCCAATGAAGCAATCGCTAATTCAGCATTCATTCCTTGAACTTCCCTTGCAATCAATCTTGCTTTCGTAGGAGATAAACGAATATATCTTAATAATGCTTTACTCATTTGAATCTCCCTTATTTGCCAATTTTCTTTTGGACACTGCCTTTGTGTCCTTTAAAAGTTCTTGTGGGAGCAAATTCGCCCAACTTATAACCAACATGGTTTTCTGTTACATAAACAGGAACGAAAGCTCTACCATTATGCACATTAAAAGTAAAGCCAATCATATCAGGCACAATAGTGCTTCTGCGCGACCATGTTTTAATTGGTTTATTATCTTTTGCCTCTTTTGCTTTGAGCACTTTTTTCATTAAATGCTCATCAACAAAAGGACCTTTTTTTATTGATCTAGCCATTTACTTTCCTTATTTTTTTCTTCTTGAGATAATCAACTTATCACTTGCTTTCTTTCTACGTGTCTTATAGCCTTTAGCCGGCATACCCCATGGAGAAACTGGATGTCCGCTAGAACCTGTTTTGCCCTCACCACCACCATGTGGGTGATCTACTGGGTTCATCGCTGCACCTCTTGATTGCGGACGGATACCTAAATGACGATTGCGTCCCGCTTTACCAATAGAGATATTTGCAAAATCTTCATTTCCAACGGTTCCAATTGTTGCCATACATTCACCTAAAATATAACGCATTTCACCACTTGGCATTCTTAGAATAGAGTATTTACCCTCTCTACCCATTAATTGCGCACTAGCTCCTGCACTTCTTGCAAGTTGTCCTCCCCGTCCAGGATACATTTCAATATTATGAACCACCGTTCCAATTGGAATATTTTTAATCTTCATTGCATAACCAAGACGAATATCTAATCCACCCTCTGCAGAGATAATCGTATCTCCCAATTTTAAACCGCTAGGTTGAATGATATATCGTTTTTCGCCATCCTTGTAGTTAATTAATGCAATTCTACAATTTCTATAAGGATCGTATTCAATCGCGCTGACTTTGCCCTCAATATTGTGCTTATTACGCTTAAAGTCAATAATGCGATAGAGTTTTTTTGCTCCGCCCTCTTTATGGCGACTTGTGATTCTACCATTATTGTTGCGTCCTGCATGCACAGGAAGTTTAACCAATAACTTTCTTACACTAGCTTTTGCAGTAATATTTTCTGAACTAAGATTGCTCATAAATCTTCTACTCGGAGTGTATGGTTTGTAAGTTTTAATTGCCATTTTTTACTCCTTAAACTGCCAAAGATTCAATTTTTGCGCCTTCTGGAAGCTTCACATAAAACTTCTTGAAGTCGTTTCTTTTGCCAATAACACCACGGAATCTCTTAACTTTCCCTTCTTGTCTCAAAGAATTAATTGACAAAGGCGTTACACCAAAATATTCTTTAAACACTTCTTTTAATTGTGTTTTACTCAATTTTGGAGAAGTTTGCACTACAAGAACACTTTGCTCTTGAAGTTTCAAAGACTTCTCGGTATACATAATGGATTTAATATCTGTAATACTTGCCATCTTAACCCTCTTTAGTGATAGATTCAAAAAGCGATTTTTCAATCACTACAGACCTAAATGTCGCAACGAGATAAGCATTTAATTCGGCACCATCAATCAAATAACAATCTTTAATATTTCTAAATGCCAAAAATGTTTTTTCATCAAAAATGTGCGAAATAAAAAGGGTATTGCGTTGATTCAATGCTTTAAACAAAGCACAAGCATCTTTTGTCTTCCCACTTTCTATTTGAATCTTATCTACAATAAATAAACTATTTGCATTTGCTTTTTCTAATAAAGCATATTGCAATGCAAGTCTTTTTTGTTTTTTATTTACTTTCAAATTGTAGTTTCTGTTATTGCTTGGTCCGTGTGCAACACCACCACCTACAAAAACAGGAGAGGTAATGCTTCCCGCTCTTGCTCTACCGCCACCTTTCTGACTCCACGGCTTTTTACCACCACCACTTACTCTACTGCGTGTCTTTGCCATTGCATTATTTGCACGCAACGACGCCAAAAATGATTTAATGTAAAGATAAAGATTATGCGCATTGATGTCTTTATAGGATTCTGGTAATTGTTCTTCACCAGCTTTTTTCAAGTTTTTATCTAAAATAATTGCTTTACTCATTTCACAACCTTTAACTTACCAAATGCACCTTTGAATCCCGGAACTGAACCTCTCAAAACAAGTACATTATGTTCTTTGTCAAAAGAAATAATTTCGTTTTGCACTGTTACTTTTTCATCGCCATAATGTCCTGCCATTTTTTTACCCGGCTGAACACGTCCTGGCCACTCACGATTCCCGATTGAACCTGGAGCTCTATGGAATCTACTACCATGCGCTCCTGGACCACCTTGGAAATTCCATCTTTTCATTACGCCACTAAAACCGCGTCCTTTTGTATTAAAAGAGACTTTTACTCTTTTTGCACTCTCTAAAATAGATAAATCTAAATCACCTGCTTCCGTATTACTTACTTGAAGTGTTGCAAATTTATTATATTCTTTATCAAGATTATATTTTTTTTGCTGACCTGCGATAGCTTTATTTACACTTTTGCCTTGTTGATAAGCAACAAGTGCCTTACCACTTTCTAAGATTTCACAAATCTTTGCAGATTTTACTTTTAGTAAGGTTACAGGAATACTTGGCTTGGCAACGGTTCTGCTCATTCCAATTTTTTCTACTAAAAATTCCATTTATACCCCTTATTTTCCCATTGAACGGACTTCTACATCCACTTCTGGTGCCATATCCAATTTTGTCAGACTATCCACCGTTTCTGGAGTTGCTGAAACAATATCAATGATTCTTGTATGCACTCTGATTTCAAATTGCTCTCTTGAATCTTTATTGATATGAGGAGATTTCAAGACAGTATAACGTCTTTTTTTAGTTGGAAGCGGAATAGGACCGCGAATCTCTGCACCTGTCCTCTTAACGGCTTCTACGATTGAGATAACCGATCTGTCAAGAACGCGATGATCGTACGCTTTTAACTTAAGTCTAATTTTTTCCATATTATTTTTCCTTCAAAGAACTCATCTAACATTAAATTGCCGATGTATATTTTGGAAGCCGAGATTATACTAAACATTCCTATTTTTAGCAATATTTTTTAATAATATTTTTTAATATTTTTATAATTTATTTCCTTTATAAAAGGAAATAAATAAAATTTAGCGACTTCAAAAATCAACTATAATTTTCTGTATCATTGTTTATTCTCTGCTATAATTTAGTAAATAAGAAGTTTGCTATGAAAAAACTAGGGTTGATTTGGCGGTGTAGGTGTAGAATCCACGATTCCTTAATTACAAAGGCATTGTTTATGGTGTGCAAAAACGCGTGGGAAAATCCTTTTTTCCAAATCCCACAATCAATGATTTAAATCTTGCAAAAGCGAATCCTTTTCTCACTCTATCTTAATCAACAACGATAAGTTGTTTTGCTTTTGCATAAATGACTTAAAAAACACTCCGTGCATTGAGGACTCACTGCCTTGCAAATATATCTCCCAAAAAGCACCATTGCTTGATGAAGCGTTGCAAGATTGTCTTTATAAGCCTTTGTCAAATCCTCCTCTGTGGCAAGAGGCGTGCTTGCACTACTTAAACCTAAGCGATGAGAGACGCGAAACACATGTGTATCTACGGCGATGAAATTCGCCTCTTTGGATTCTATTAATACAACATTGGCTGTTTTTTGCCCTACTCCAGGTAGAGACTTTAACGCTTCGCGCTCTAGTGGAATCTCTCCACCAAATCGCTCACAAACTTCCTTTGCCATTGCTTTGAGATTCTCTGCTTTGTTATTAAAGAAACTGCAAGTTTTGATACATTCCTTAATAGAATCCAAATCAGCACCGCTCAATGCCTTTGGTGTAGGATATTTTTCAAAAAGAGCTGGAGTGATGAGATTCACACGCTTGTCGGTGCATTGAGCCGAAAGCATAACCGCAATCAATAGTTCAAAATCATTCCGATAATTCAACTCCGTTTTTGCATCTTTGTAATGCTCCAAAAACAAAGCTTTAATGCGGGCAACTTCTGCTTTCGTAACTTTTTTAACTTTGACTTCCTTAGTGGTTTTGGAATCTTTTTTGGATTTTGATTCTAGCATTTGTTTTTCCTTATATTTAATTAAAGATTTCAAAGGGCGAAGTAATCACACGTTTTAAAATATTAAAAGGCGAGAGCAAAAAATCCTGCACTGCTTGCGTATGCACCTGTGGATTTTCTAATGTGCCATCAATCTTAAAAGCTGTGGAAATCGCCCCATTCTCTCCTAATACAATATAATTAACAAGCGGAATCTTACTGATGATTCCACCAAAAGACTTCGCGGTAATCAACTCTGCATTGAAATCAATGACTTGTGATTCTATCTGCACAATTCCGCGACCTTTAATATCAATAGAAGAGCCTTTCAAATCAAGTGCTTCAATGGCTAAAAACTCATCATTTAAACCAAATTCTACCACTCCCTCATTGACATAATAGCCCTTATGATTGAATCCCGGAGACTTCAAAGTCAATAAAGAGGGAATCGTATCAATAAATGCCATCACATTTTGCAAGACATTCAATTCATTCAAGGAAGTATTTAAAAGAGTAATCTTCCCTATTAACGCTCCCTTTTCATTTGTGTTTGCATTCACAAAAAACCGCCCCTTATGCACACCCTTCTTTTGTAGAATCGCATTGATAAATTCATCGCCAAACTCTTTTGCATCTAAAGTCAAGAAATCACCGCGTTTATAAAGATTGGCTTGTCCATTTTTATGCTTCAATCCCACATTAATTTCTCCATTGACAAGCGCAATCTCAAAAGAATCCGCCAAAATATTACGATTCTTTACCCATAGATTAGAATCTTGTCCTTTAATTAAGATTGGAATATTGTCGCTAGAGCTATTATTAGAAAATTGTTCCAAATCTAAACCTAAGCTAAGATTTTTTAAGTTGATTCTTTTTGCCTCTGCATTATTTTGTAAAACGAAAGAACCATCTTTGGATTGTAGAGTAAAACCCAAAGGAGTATAATCAAAAGTCAAATCCATTGTTTGAAGCGGTGCATTGTCTTGTTTATTGCGCAAAATTTCTTGCTCTGTTTGCACAGAAATGTCTGCAAAATATTTTTCAAAATCTTGCGTACGAACCTGCAACATTCCCTCTGTAATTTTGTATTCCTGCAAGATTTTAGAAAAAGGTAGAATCCCACTTAATCTATTCAAATGAAACACATAGTTTTGTCCAAAAATTGCTTCAAAATTAAAAGTTGGTAACGCAAAAACAATCTTTTGTTTTTGCGCAAAATTTACATTAAAGGGCAAAGATTGATTTGTAATCTGCAAAACTTCGGGGGATTCTTTAGAAAGTAAAAGTGAGGTGATAAGCAAATCCCCACTAATCGTTTTTGCCTGCGTATCAATCACAAAATTAGAATCACTTTTAAGCAAATCTTGATAACTCGTGTTTTTAGATTCCACTTTAATAAGATGATTATCAAGTTGAAGATTCAAACTATCAGAAATCAAAGGAGTTTTTTGAAGCAATACTTCAATATCTTTTGATTTAAAAATTCCTTTAGCAGTCAAATCCAATGTATCCAAATTTAATCCAATATACAAGTCTGAAGCAATCTTTGCATTTGGAGCACTAAGCGGCAAAGTAATCTCGTACGCCTCTAGCAACTTTAAAATTGCAGAATCTAATGCCGTATTAGTTTTAATATGCACTTGCAACAATGGATTATCACTTACGATGTCTTTTAAAATAACTTGACTACCATTTGCGCTATGGTGTTGGTAGGTTGGATTCAGGGGATAAAATTCCAAAGCATTGTTTTGAAAAACGAGCTTCACAGAATCCGCGTGAGCTGGGGGAAGTTTGGGGTGAAAGATGACTTCTACATTTTGTGCTTCACCCAACACATACAAGGAAGCAAGGGAATCTTGCAAGATTGTTTTACTTCTTAATGGAATCGTAATGCCAAATTCATTAATTCTAGCCGATTCCACACTATAATTATCAAAAATCCATTCCTCTACCAATTTATTCTCAAACTTCGGTAGCAAAGTGCGCAAAAATTTAATATCCACAAAAGTATCACTAGAACCTTTAATTGTAAGATTCCTAAGATTGCTTTGCACTTGTAAATCTAAACGCATATAAGGATAATAATGCTTACGATGGACAAAACTTAGCTTACCCTCCATTTGCACATTTTGACGACGCAAGTCATAAACTCCGCTACCTTGATAATAGATTCCATAAGATTTCATATACAAATCTTGAATACGAATCAAAACCTTAGACGCATTTTCTTGCAAGTTGATTTTGGCATAAACTTCTGGGAGATTTAAGGTAAAATTGTCTCCGTCATAATAAAGATTGGCTTGATAATCTTGAAAACCAATTTGTTGAATGTTTATTTTTTGGAAATATTGCAAAATAAAATGAAAATTTTTGGCATAAAGAATCTGTGTTTTAATGTCCAAAGATTCCGAAGAGTGTGTAGTTTTTATTTTATTGAGATTTAAAGATTCTATTTCTAAAATCAATTTTTTATCTAATCTTAGATAAAATCCCTTAATTTGTGTGCCGGCTAGTCCAAATCGCTCAATTTTAATTCCATTATACAAAAAGGTATAAAGAACAATGAATATTCCAACAAAAAAGACGAGTAACAAGACAATCTTTAACGTTTTGGTAGATGGTTTTTTCATTTTGCTCATTATTTTATGTTTTTATTTACAAATCCCAATGAATTCAAGCCAAGTAGTTTATATTCCAAAGGGTGGGACAAGCGAAATTATAACATACTTAAAGAAAAATAACTTTGATTTATTAAACATTGATAAACAAATTATAAGATTTTTTGGTTATCCACAAAGTGGTTGGCTCAATATTGGGCGCACACGCTTGAGTAAAGGGGATTTTCTCTATGCACTCGCAAACGCAAAAGCCGCATTAGAAGAAATTACCTTGATTCCTGGTGAAACTTTATATTTTTTTATCAAAAACATAAGTCAAAAATTAAATTTAAATGAAGAATCTTTGCATTTAGCTTATACAAACTATGCCCCTATGATTGAGGGTATTATTTTGGCAAATACTTACAAAGTTCCCAAAGGAATCAGTGAAACGCATCTAATGTATTATTTGGTGAATACTTCTTTAAAAGAACATAAGAAATGGGCAATCAAATTTTTAGGACAATACGACCAAAATCAATGGTTTAGATATATCATCATTGCTTCTATTATCCAAAAAGAATCTGCAAATGAGGAAGAAATGCCTCTAGTCTCTGCTGTGATTCGGAATCGTTTAGACAAAAAAATGCGATTGCAAATGGACGGCACTTTGAACTATGGTAAATATTCTCATACTAAAATTACTCCTGAAATGATACGAAATGATACAACTAGTTACAATACTTATCGTTATGATGGAATCCCTAAAGCACCTATTGGAAGTGTAAGTTTTAAAGCAATTCAAGCAGCAATTTTTCCTGCCAATGTTGATTATCTCTACTTCGTAAGAAATAAAAATGGCGTGCATTCTTTTACAAAAAACTATGATGAGCATTTAAAGAATTTTTCAAAATAAGAAAAAGCACAGATAAAAAGTCAAAATATAAGATTAATTTAAGAAAAAATACTTGAAAATACTTTTAGACAAGTTGAGCAAAAAGTTAAATAAAATTTTGCTTTTTAGGTAATAATTTTTAAAGAATCTAAAATTCAGAAAATAATTGTTTAAGGATACAGATTATGGAAAGAGTTAAAAAAGTCGGAATTATCGGGGCGGGCAATGTAGGCTCTACTCTAGCTTACATTCTCTCTGCTACAACACCTTATGAAATTGTTTTGCAAGACAAAGACAAAGACCGTGCAAGAGGAATGCTACTTGATATGTTTCAAGCTTCTTGTGTAGGCACGAAATTCACCAAACTTGGCGTCATCGCATCGCCTAAAGATTTAAAAGGCTGTGATGTGATTGTGATTGCCGCTGGTTCGCCACGCCTACCCGGAATGAGTCGCAACGACTTGCTTTTTGCTAACGCCAAAGTCATTAGTGAAATTTCCCAAAATATCAAAGAAAATTCACCCGAAGCCATTGTGGTTTTGATTACCAACCCGCTAGATGCGATGGTTTATACTGCTTTAAAGGAAACAGGATTCAATCCCAAGCAAATTATGGGAATGGCTGGTGTGCTAGATAGCGCAAGAATGGTAAGTTTTATTTACGAAAAATTACAATGCGCACCGGGTCAGATTATGGCACCTGTTATGGGCGGACACGGAGATGAAATGGTGCCACTTCCTCGTTTTTCTATGGTAAATGGTGTGCCGCTTACTGAATTATTAAGCCAAAATGAAATAGAAGAAATTGTGCGACGCACAAGAAATGCGGGAGCAGAGATTGTGAATTGCCTCAAGAAAGGTTCAGCTTATTTTGCCCCTGCAAGAGCAGCAGCAGAAATGGTTAGGGCAATTATGAGTGATAGCCATAAGATCCTGCCTTGTTCTGTATTGTTGCAGGGTGAATATGGTTATAATGATGTTGTGGGTGGTGTTCCGGTAGAACTTGGAATCCACGGAATTGAACGCATTGTAGAATTGCAATTAAATACAGAGGAAAAAACACAATTTGAACGTTCTATTAATTCAGTGAAAAGCTTGATTGAGGCTTTAAAAAATGAATACTTCTAAATCTATTTCAAGGAGGCAAGACTATAAAGACTTTTTACAAAAATGCAGAATGTAGGAAATAGGTTTAAATTTAGAAAATTAAGGAGTTAAAATGGGATTACTACAAGCCCCCAACAATACACCGGTTTGGGTTAATGAAAATCGTTGCAAGGCGTGTGATTTATGTGTGTCTGTTTGTCCAACAGGCACACTTGCTATGCGTTTAGATGAACACAGAGTTTTAGGCAAAATGGTAGAAGTACTTCACCCTGAAAGCTGTATTGGTTGTCAAGAATGCGAATTGCATTGTCCTGATTTTGCTATCGCAGTTGCAGATAGAAAAGAGTTTAAATTTGCAAAATTAACCGATGAAGCAAAACAAAGAGCCGAAGCGATTAAAGCAAATGGCTATATGGTTGTATAAGGAGTAAGAAGTGAGTAGAGAATTAATTTCAAGCGGAAATGAATTGGTTGCACACGCAGCGATTGACGCAGGCTGTAAGTTTTTTGGTGGTTATCCTATCACACCTTCTAGCGAAGTGGCTCACGAGATGAGCGTATTGCTTCCAAGAGAAAATGGAAGTTTTATTCAAATGGAAGATGAGATTGCTGGAATCTCTGTTGCTTTAGGTGCTTCTATGAGTGGGGTAAAGTCTATGACAGCAACTTCAGGACCGGGAATCTCCTTAAAAGCTGAACAAATTGGGCTTAGCTTTATGGCAGAAGTACCTTTGGTAATTGTCAATGTTATGCGCGGAGGACCATCTACAGGACTTCCAACACGGGTAGCACAAGGAGATGTCGCGCAAGCAGCACACCCAACACACGGAGATTACCAATCCATTGCTTTATGCCCTGGTAGCCTAGAAGAAGCCTATACAGAGACTTTTCGCGCGTTTAACTTAGCAGAAAAGTTTATGACACCCGTCTTTTTACTTTTAGATGAAACACTAGGACATATGCACGGCAAAGCAATTGTGCCTGATTTGAATGAAATGCAAGAAAAAATAATCAATCGTCGTGTTTATAGTGGAGATAAAAACTCCTATAAACCTTACGATGTGCCTCAAGATGAACCTGCGATTCTTAATCCTTTCTTCAAAGGTTATCGCTACCATATTACAGGACTTCATCACGGACCAACAGGCTTCCCCACAGAAGATGCTGTGCTTTCACAACAATTAATTGATAGGCTTTTCAACAAAATTTTAAGCAAAAAGCAAGAAATTGTAACTTATGAAGAATATAAGCTAGAAGATGCTGAGATTCTTTTAATTGCTTATGGTTCTACTTCAAGAAGTGCAAAAGAAGCTGTGGATAGATTACGAAATGAAGGGAAAAAAGTCGGATTGTTTAGACCTATCACACTTTGGCCTTCCCCTAGTGAAGAGCTTGCAAAACTAGGCAAAAAATTTAACAAGATTCTAGTAGCAGAACTCAATAAAGGACAATATGTCAAAGAAGTGGAACTTGCAATGAAAAAAGAAGTTGCGTTACTTGCAAAAGCAAATGGACGCCCGCTATCCCCAATGGAAATTATGAGCAAAATTAAGGAGTTATAAAATGGCATTTAATTATGATGAATACTTAAGAGTGGATAAAATGCCAACACTTTGGTGTTGGGGTTGCGGTGATGGCGTAATCTTAAAATCAATTGTTCGTGCGATTGATAAATTAGGCTGGAATATGGACGATGTCTGCTTGGTTAGCGGAATCGGTTGTAGCGGACGCGTTTCCTCTTATGTAAATTGCAATACCGTGCATACAACACATGGTAGAACACTTGCGTATGCCACAGGTATTAAACTAGCAAATCCTACCAAAAAGGTGATTGTTGTGGGTGGAGATGGTGATGGTTTAGCAATCGGTGGAAATCACACAATCCACGCTTGCAGAAGAAATATTGATATTAATTATGTCTTAATCAATAACTTTATTTATGGTTTGACAAATTCTCAAACTTCGCCCACTACTCCCAAAGGAATGTGGACTGTAACCGCGCAATATGGCAATGTAGATCCAGAATTTGACCCGTGCAAACTTGCTATTGCAGCAGGCGCAAGCTTCGTCGCAAGAGAATCTGTGCTAGACCCCAAAAAGCTAGAGAAAGCTTTGGTAGAGGGATTCTCCAATGAGGGCTTCAGTTTCTTTGATATTTTTAGCAACTGCCATGTCAATCTTGGTAGAAAAAATAAAATGGGAGAAGCAATTGACACCCTTAAATGGATTGAAAGCCGTATCATTTCTAAGAAAAAATATGAAGAATTAAGCGAAGAGGAAAGAATCGGAAAATATCCAACAGGAATCTTACACCACGATACAAACAAATTGGAATACTGCAAGGCTTATCAACAAGTACAAGAGAAAGCACAAGCAAAAAAAGGAGGTGCAAAATGAGAAGACAACTCCGCTTTACAGGTGTTGGAGGACAAGGTGTTTTACTAGCAGGTGAAATCCTCGCAGAAGCACAAATTAAAACTGGTGGCTATGGTGTCAAAGCCGCAACTTATACTTCTCAAGTGCGTGGAGGACCAACAAAAGTTGATATTTTGCTAGACGAGGATGAGATTCTTTATCCTTATGCAAATGATGGGGAAGTAGAATATATGCTTTCCACAGCACAGGTAAGCTATGACCAATTCAAAGGTGGCTTAAAAGAGGGCGCGATTATTGTAGTAGAGCCAAATTTAGTAACTCCAAATGCAGAGGATAAGAAGAAATTTAAAATCTATCCGATTCCAATTATTACCATTGCCAAAAATGAAGTAGGCAATGTCGTAACACAATCTGTTGTGGCACTAGCAGTAACCGTAACACTAACGCAATGTGTGGATAGAAATTTAGTTTATGACACAATGATTAGCAAAGTTCCTGCAAAAGTCGTAGAACTCAATAAAAAAGCCTTTGAGCTTGGCGAAAAATACGCTAAAGACGCTTTAACAAAAGGTTCTTTATAATTTCCTGCCCCTTAGGGTTGGGGATTACTCCCCACTTTTTTAATATAAATTTGTCCTTGTCAAGGCGTGCATTCTATCCTCACAAAAAAATTCAAGAAATCGCAATGTATTTTTGTTTCGTTCTCACGAGATTCCACTTGTGGTATCGTGGAAATCCATATTGGTGTGTGTCCTTGCAAGACTTGATTTATCAAGAGTTGTCGCAATCTATAATTTTGCATAAATAAATTTTATTATGAAATCCATAAAGATTTAAAGATAAGATGCTTTCCTTTGTAAGGATGAGATTATTTAAACTAACGACAGCTAAAGACGACATTCCCTCGCGCCATCTTTTGTGTAGGCTTAGCAGTTGGTAGATTCACACTTTCTAGTGATTTTGCCTCATCTCTTGCAGCATTTAAAGAAGCTTTTAACATTGTTGGCATTGCACGCTCTTGCACTATCGGACTTAAATTAATCTCCTTAACACTGCATTTTTGCTTAGAAAATTTGGAATATTCTTTAGCTTTTTGCATAGCAAGCTCTAATAACTCCATATTCAACTGCTCATCTATCTCCGCAAGCTTTTTTTCATCTACGACTTTTTCAATACTTGGCAAAGCAAACAACAAATAGGGATTCTTTCTTGCTTCCTCTTCAATTTTTTGAATGATTTGGTCATAAGATTTCTTTTGCTCTTTTGTAAATTCACAATTCAAACTATAATGTGTTTCAAACCCATTCTGCATTCTTGTGCCGTTTTTGTATGCGTAAATTGGCTCAATATTGAAACTTCCACCCTTACAAATACTATTCTCTCCCAAAAAAGCATTTAAGGTATTATAGGTTTTGATGATGATATTTTTATCTTCCATACTCAAACTTTTAAGTTTCCGCAAAGATTCGCTTTCTCTAATGTTTATAAAACTGATATATTTCGCCGCTTCCACTTCTATGCTGACACTTAAATCCTGCTTAATCAACATCTCTGCCCACGCATTTATACTTAAACCAGACCAAAATATACCAACAAAAACCAACTTCTTTAGCATTAAAAAACCCTTTGAAATTAATATTTTTTATTAATTTAAAAAGATTTGAATTTAGGGATTCTATTTTTAAGAATCCCTAACGGCTTTAGAGTGCTTTTTTAGCACTTTCAACGATTTTTGCAAATGCAACAGGCTCATTCATTGCAATATCTGCCAAAATTTTCCTATCTAGTGTGATTCCAGCTTTTTTTAATCCAAACATAAATTTTGAATAACTAATCGCATTGATTCTGCAAGCTGCATTGATTCTCACAATCCAAAGCTTTCTGAAGTCTCTTTTCTTTTGCTTTCTATCACGGAATGCATAACATAAACTACGTTCTAACTGCTCTTTGGCTTTTCTAAAGTGCTTATGCCTTGCACTATAAAATCCACGCGCTAATTTTAAAACTTTTTTGTGGCGACGTCTTCGCACAACTCCTGTTTTAACTCTTGCCATTTTTATCCTTTACCATATTGTGGTGCGGTATTATCTACCAAACTTGCCCAAAAATTGGGGAATGACATACTTTTATGTATGAAACTTCTTTAACCTATGCCATACAAAGCAGTTTTTTAACTTGCTCAATATTGGCATCATGAACATATTTAGGTGCATTCAAACTTGCAATCTTTCTTGGACGCTTTTTGGTCAAAATATGACTTTTAAAAGCAGAACCGCGTTTAATAAGATTCTTTTTGAGTTTGAATCTCTTAGCTGCACCACGATTTGTTTTCATCTTTGGCATTGCTTTCTCCTTTCATAAGATAAATTATTTTTTGGGTGTTACAAGCATATTGACATAACGACCTTCCACCTTGTAGTCTTTGTCAATATTTGCAACTTCTTCAAGCATTGAAGCAACTCTATTTAGCACTTCAAAACCTGCTTGAGGCTCGCTTACTTCGCGCCCACGTAAAAATACGCGGAATCGCACATGCTTATTTTCTTCTAAAAATTCCTTTGCGTGTTTTACCTTATAATTAATATCATTGCTCGCAATCTTTACAGAGAGCTTGATTTCTTTAATTTCAATTTGTTTTTGTTTTTTCTTGGCTTCTTTCTGCTTTTTCTCTTGTTGATAACGAAATTTTCCATAATCCATTATTTTACATACTGGTGGTTTTGCATCTGGTGCGATTAAAACCAAATCCAAACCTTTGCTATCAGCAATCCTTAAAGCTTCTTCAGAGCTAATCAATCCATATTGCTCACCATCGTCTCCTACACAGCGGATTTGTGGAAAATCTATTTCCTCATTGAGGACTATTTCATCATTCTTACTCAAAAGCTAACCTCACGCATTTTCTCCTTATTAAATTGAATAAAATCATCAAAACTTACATCTGATTGTTCTTTGGTGCGACGATTGCGCACTGCTACTTTTCTTTCCTCCATTTCTTTAGCACCTAAAACCGCAATGATTGGCACTCTTTGCTTTTCTGCATTACGGATTCTTTTATTAAGCGTTTCGCTTTTTTCTTCAATTTCTGCATAAACACCAACTTTTAAAAGTGCATTGTGCAATTCTTTTGCATAAGCATTTTGTGCTTCATTGATTGGAATAATAATCACTTGGGTTGGCGCAACAAAAAATGGAAATTCTCCTCCAAAATGCTCTGTTAAAATCGCTACAAATCGTTCAAAACTTCCTAAAATTGCACGATGAATCATCACGGGCTGCTGTGCTGTGTTGTTCTCATCTGTGTAAGTTAAATCAAATCTCTCTGGCAAATTCATATCAATTTGCACAGTGCCACACTGCCACTTTCGCCCAATTGCATCGGTGATTTTAATATCAATTTTGGGACCATAAAATGCCCCGCCCCCCTCGTCAATCTTGTAAGAGATTCCACAGCGGTTTAACGCACCCTTTAATGCTTCTGTTGCTTGTTCCCATACTGCATCACTGCCGATGGATTTCTCTGGCTTAGTAGAAATCTCCATTTCATAGCTAAACCCAAAGGCATTCATAATTTTTTGCGTGAAATCAATGATATTTTCTACTTCACTTGCAATTTGGCTTGGGCGACAGAAAATATGCGCGTCATCTTGAGTAAATTCACGCACACGCAACAATCCGTGCAAGACTCCACTTTTCTCGTGGCGATGTACCACGCCATATTCATAGAATCGCAAAGGCAATTCGCGATAACTACGTAATGCGCTTTGATAGACTTTGATATGCCCAACGCAATTCATAGGCTTGATACCATATTCCACCTCATCAATCGTCGTGAAATACATATTTTCACCATAATTTGCATAATGCCCGCTTGTTTTCCATACTGCACTTTTTAGAATCTCTGGACCGCGCACAGGCTCATATCCCCGCTCAATGAGTGCTTGTGTCAAGAGATTTTCAAGATTGCGCCTAAGCCTAGCTCCCTTGGGCAACCAAATGGGTAATCCCGCTCCGATTTCCTCATCAAAGGTGAAAAGCTCCATTTCCATACCAACTTTTCTATGGTCGCGTTTTTTGGCTTCTTCTAATTGTCTTAAATACTGACTTAAAGATTCTTTGTTTGCAAAAGCAATCCCATAGATTCTTGTTAGCATTTCAGCCTTTTCGTCTCCTCCAAGATAAGCACCAGCAATTTTTGTAAGCTTAAAGGCATTCAGTAATTTTAAAGTTGGCAAATGCGGACCGCGACACAAATCCTCAAAATCTCCTTGAGAATAAATACTCAAAGTCCCATCTCCTAGAGGAATCTTACGAATGACAGCTTGTTTTAAATCATCGTTTTGAAATTTTATGATTGCTTCTTCTCGTTTTAAATGGTATTTTATAATTTTCTCGCCCTTTTTAGCAATTTCTTTCATCTTAGATTCTATTGCAACCAAATCTTCCTCACTGATTTTTTGGTGTATGCGAAAATCATAATAGAATCCCTCTTCTACCACAGGACCAACGAAAAATTGTGCTTCAGGATAAAGTGTTTTAATGGCTTCTGCCATTAAATGCGCACAAGTATGGCGCATAATAGCAAGCGATTCTTCGGAATTATCAAAATAAATCGGCTCACCTTTTAAGCCCAATTCCTCCGCACTTTGTGTATCATAGATTGCGTTATTTGCTTTGATACCAATGATTACAGACATAAAATCTTGCCCTTTAAAATTAAAAAATAAGTATAGATTATAGCAAAAAAATAGACAACTAACGCTTAAAAGATTTTGAGAATTATAAATATTGTTTAATTTTAGATTCTACCACCCCTCCAATGCTTGCAATGTGCGCACTGCTACTGCGTGGTTGGATTCGGCATTGCAAAAATTTAATTCCTAGAGATCCCTATCGCATTCAAGAAAGTTTTGGCGATGGTAAATCCCCTTTACGCGCAGCCAAGATGATAAGCAGAATCGTAAAGCCAACAAAATAATACAAAAAGACGGGAATTGGCAAAGGGTCTCCTGCCGCGTAAGAATGCAACCCAGAGAGGTAAAAATTCACTCCAAAATAAGTCATCAAAATGGAATAAAATGCAATCACACTAAGCGAAGCAAAGACATAAGGATTATCTCCTTTTGGCATAAAACGTGCGTGTAAGACAACAATATAAACGACAATAGAAATCAAAGCCCAAGTCTCTTTTGGGTCCCAGCCCCAATATCTCCCCCAAGACTCATTTGCCCAAACACCACCTAAAAAGTTTCCAATCGTAAGCATTGCAAGCCCTAGAATCATCGCCATTTCATTAATCGTATGTAAAGTCAGAATCGTGCGGTCTAATTCAGGATATTTCGCACTCCTAAAAATAAACAAAAACAAGGTAAGCACACCGAGCATAAAACAAAGCCCCAAAAATCCATAACTTGCGGTAATAATAGAAACATGAATATTAAGCCAATAGGATTTTAACACAGGAACTAAATTGCCAATTTGTGGGTCCATAAATCCCAAATGCGCTACAAAAAGAGAAATTCCAGCCAAAAAACTCGCCATACTTTGCGCCAAATAACTTTTCTTAAAAAACACAACACCGGCAATTCCCGAAGCAAACGCAATGTATATCATAGATTCATACGCATTGCTCCACGGCGCGTGTCCTCCCACATACCAGCGCACACCAAGTGCCGTTGCGTGCAATAATACCAAAAGTGAAATCGCCCAATAAAGCACACGACTTGCCAAAACATCTGCTTTTTTATGCCGGAAAATCTGCACAAGCACCACAGCAAAAAGCAAAATTCCACAAACCAAATAAAGCGGCATAAGGTTTTTAAAAAGATTATAGTGATTCAAAAAGATTTCCAAATCAATTTGCGTTTGTGGCGGAATCAAATTTGCACCAAATTTTTGCTGAATCTTCTCTAGTGCATCAAGTGCCAAATCTGCATTTTCCCATTTATTCTCCACTAAACCATAATGGAAACTATTAAAATACGCTCCAAAAAGCTTTTGAAGCTGACTTGCGCTCTCTTTATCAAAACTAGCAATCGCATCACTTGGAGCAAACCACTTGTCTCCCTCACCGCTAAAACTCGGCAAAATGCGTAAAGCTTGTGCAGTATAAATCAGATAAGCAACATTTACACGCTCATCAACATTTATCACATCTTTATCAAACTTATCTCGCATAGCAGGCTTTTTGCGATTCGCTTCTTCTAAATAATTACCAAGTTTATAAGTTCCTCCTACAAATAAATCCTCAAAAGCAATGTATTTTTCTTCTTGGCTTACTCCAATAACTTCTTTAAGCTTTGGAGTGGAAAGTGCAAGCATTTTAACTTTTTTAAACTCATTGGGATAAACCATCATTCCTAAGAATAATTCCATATTATTAAGCCCTAAAAAGCCATCTTTTTTCGTCATTTTATGCACATATTCCATTGCCAAAGTATCCACAGGCTTCATACGTCCGCCAAAATCTTGCACAAGCAATTTCCCAAATCGCTCGGAGTGCTCTTTGCTTTTTTCTTTTAGATTTTTAATCAAATCCAAAATGCTTTCATTGGTGATAGGTGGAATCTCTAATTCTCCTTGCATATGTGGATTTTGAGATTCTATATTTTGCGTCATTTGTTCTGTATCGTTGATATTTTCCCCACTTGCATACAAAGGCATACTCATACTTAACCCCGCAGCAAAGACAATCGCTAAATTTTGGGATTTTAAATAATTGCTCAAGCGCACAAATCTCCCATTTTTTGCAAAAAATTCCCACAAAAGCCCGATAACCAACATCGTATAACCAATATAAGTTGGAATTTTCCCCGGGTCGCGATTAACTGATAAAATCGTGCCTTGCTCGTCTAAATCATACGAGGATTGGAAAAAGCGGAATCCTCCATAATCCAAAACATTATTCATAAAGATTTTATAGGGCTTTTCTACATTGTTTTTTGAGTCAATCACTACAACCTCTGAAGCATACGAAGAGGGACTCATAGAGCCAGCATAGCGGTCAAGTTGAAAATCTTTTAGTTCTATAAAAAAAGGTAATGCCACCACTCTGCTACCCCAATCAAGCGCAAACCTTGTTTCTCCAAGCACAAAAGGAGCAATATTTTCTCCCTTTGTATTTTTGATAATTTCTATTTCTTGACTTTCTCCCTTAAAACTCACCTTGACTTTTAATCTATCAGAATCCATTTTGTCTTTGGCAGGGAGATAATCCAAATACTGCACAGACAAATTATCCCCCTCAAAAGGCAAGGTTTGATGAAATTTCTTTTGCACTAAAGGCGTGATTGTAGTTGGGAAAAAAGCGCGATAGAATTTGTCCTCTATCTTTGCTAAAATCGTAATAAAATCCTCTTGAGATTCTATGGTATTGCTTCTTTCGCTCTCTCGTATATGCATTACACCTTCAAACCCATAATAACGCGTCATTGCCGCACCAATAAAAATAATAATCAAAGAGCTATGAAACAAAAAGGAAGCGTATTTTTTCCTTTGCCATACGCGCGAGAAAATCAAAATACCTATCAGATTCAACACTAGCAACAAATGCAACAAATCAAACCAAGCAGTATTATAAATCAATGCTTTCGCGCTTGGTGTGCCAAAGTCATTTTCTACAAATGTTGCCACTGCACAGGCACTTCCATAAGTGATAAGCAAAACAAATGTAACAAAAAAACTACAAAATCCTCTCATTATACCATTTACAAACATTTGCATTTGGTTCATATTTTTCCCTAAATTCAAAATAAAAACGTTATTTTACCGAAAGGTTTTTTAGGATTCATTAACAAATGGCAAATGAATTAAAAATTAAATATGAAATTAATGAAGAAAAGAGTGAAAAGCCATAGAGCCTAGAGTTTTGGCTCTATGATAAAACAAAAATTAACCTAAAAATTCGCGCTTGAAATATTCGCGTGAAGCCTTACAAAGCGGGCAAGCCCCGGGAGCTTTTTTACCTCTATGAATATGTCCGCAGATTTCACAAACCCAAACTTCCTCATTGCTACTTTCAAAGAATCCCTCCTCATCTAGCATTTTTTTGAGTTCTAAATATTCTCTTTCGTGCTCCACTTCTACCTTACCAATAGCTGTAAAGAGTCGTGCAATGTCTTTTTTACCCTCTTCTTCGGCGATTTTAGCGAAGTTTGGATACATAATCGTATGTTCATAATTTTCGCCCTCTGCGGCTGTAATAAGATTTTTAGTTGTAATATCCAACTCTTTGCCATCTACAATTTTATGATATGCTTTAAACTCTGCTCTTGCGTGCCATTTTTCATTTTCTGCCGCCTCTCTGAAATGTTTTGCTACTGCGTGCCAGCCTTCCTCTTGTGCTACATCGGCAAACAAATCGTATTTGTTACGCGCCATAGATTCTCCTGCAAAAGCTTTCATAAGATTAACTGCTGTTAAATCTGTGGTGATACAGGTCATTTCTGCTCCACAACAACTAAGTGTTCCGCTACCCACATTTTGCACTTCCACTTCATTGCCACATTTTTGACATTTATAAGTTTCATATTGCCTCATCAACAAATCCTTTAATGAAATTTAGGCTAAAATTATAGCATATTTTTTTTAATTAATAAACTTTATCCATTAATTTATTTATTCTCACATAATATTTAAAAGGTTTTTCTTGGAATCTTTTTCTTTGCTTTTCTGATTCTATAGGCTAGAGCAAACTTGAAACCAAATTGTTTATAAATCTTACTGCCTATGCTCATAGGGATTCCTTTTATAAAGAACCAAAGAAAGCAAAAGACAAAATCTTAAGGATTTGGAATTTGAAAGGAAAATTACATTTCTTTCAAAATTTGCTCTACTACTGCTTTTGGATTTTGTGCTTTATAAATTGGGCGTCCCACGACAATAAAATCGCTTCGTGCGGTTTTTGCATCTTCTAAGGTTGCCACGCGTTTTTGGTCGCCACTATTCTCACCAAAGGGACGAATTGCAGGCGTAAGCGTCAAAAAATCCGCGCCCACTTGCTCTTTGATGGTTTGGGATTCCGCACAAGAGCATACGACACCATTTAAGCCACATTCTTTTGCGGTTTTCGCAAACTCTAGCACTTGGGTTTCCAATCCCGTATGGTAGATTTCAAAGAATCCCTTTTCATCAAAACTTGTAAGCGCAGTTACTGCCATTACTAGCGGAGGATTTGGGACTGCCTTTAGCCTTTGCATAACCTCACGCATAGCTTCTTGACCACTGCTTGCGTGGATAGTTATCATACTGACTTTTAGCTTTGCAATCTCCTCTATGCTATCGCCCATTGTATTGGGAATATCATAAAGCTTCAAATCCAAAAAAATGCGAAAAAGCGGGTTTATGGCTTTGATTTGCTCCAAAAACAAAGCACCATCACGTATGAAGCTACGCAAGCCGACTTTAACCCACAAATCCTTGTCTTTTAGCAATTCTAATAATGCCAAATTCTCCCCTGCACTAGGCAAATCTAGGGCAACACAAAGTTTCATTATTTATCCTTTGGTGTAAGATTTTTAAAATTTTTTTGGATTTTTTCTCCCGATTTCCCGCCTCGCTTTGTTTGGGCAGCTGCTAAATCTTTTGTTTTGCTTGATTTAGAATCCCTAGATTCCGACTTTTTATCTTTGAAATGATGAGATTTTTTTGATTTTGCCTTAGTAGCTCTTGATGATTTTGTGTTTTTGAGGGTATTCACTTTAGATTTTCCAAAAACTTTTCGGGGTTTTTGAATTGTTTTTTGTAAAGATTCTTTTGAAGTTTCATTTGCTTTTTGTCGCGCTTTTTCTTCCTCTTTAGAGATTTTTTGTTGTTCTAAAATTACTTGAATTTCCTTTAGTGAGAGTTTATAATTTTTAGCGATTCCATCTAACACGCCATTAATAAATTTAACCGATAATTCATAGCTAAAATTTTTGGCAATCTCTAATGCCTCATTAATCACAACCGCTTTATCTACCTTGCTAAAAACAATCTCATATGCTCCTAGACGCAAAATTGCGCGTTCTATATTGCCAATGCGCTCAAAATCCCAATCCTTTAGCTGATGTGTAATGCGCAAGTCTAAGGATTCCAAATTTGCAATTACGCCAGAAAACAATTCTTGCGCAAAATTTTTTTGTGCATTTTTTATTTTGTGCTCCTCTAAGATTTCTTCTACAAACTTAGAGATTCCCTCATTCCCGCTATCATAAGCATACAAAAGCTGCACAACGACTTCACGCACTTGGCTTCTTGTTGCCATTTATGCTCCAATCTTACGATAAAGATTAATGAGTTCAATCAAACCTGCCATAGATTCAAAACCTTTGTTGCCTGCTTTTGTGCCTGCGCGCTCAATGGCTTGTTCAATAGAGTCAGTTGTGAGCACACCAAAGGTTACCGCTGCACCATAACGAATCGTAACATTTGCGATTCCTTTTGTCGCTTCTGCGCTCACATAATCAAAATGCGGTGTCGCACCACGTATAATTGCGCCCAAGCAGCAAACGCCATCATAATCTCCTTGTGCAAGGACTTTTTCTAGCGCAAAAGGAATCTCAAAAGCTCCCGGCACTAAAATATGTGTGAGATTTTCCTCTCTGCCTCCGTGACGCAAAAAGCAATCCTTTGCTCCCTCTACCAATCTGTCTGTAATCAGATGATTAAAACGACTAGAAATAATTGCGATTTTCTCATCGCCTAGAAGCGACAAATTTCCCTCAATGATTTGCATAATTTTCCTTTGTAATAAGATGTTGAATTTCTAAAATCTGCTCTACTAATTCTAAAAGTATCTTGGGAGTGAGCATATTTGGACCATCACTTAGCGCAATTTTTGGATTAATATGCGTTTCGGCGAACAATCCATCTATTCCCACAGCTGCCGCAGCACGCGCAAGTAGAGGAGCATAACGACTATCTCCCCCACTTTTTCCATTTAAACCACCGGGCATTTGCACCGCGTGTGTTGCATCAAAAATCACAGGAGCAAACTCACGCATAATCGCTAGAGAGCGCATATCCACAACTAAATTTCCATAGCCAAAACTGCTTCCGCGTTCTGTCAAACAGACTTTATATTTCAAAGAATTTTCAAGATTCGCTTCCTCTACCGCTTCGTTTTGCACCTTTGCACGAATCTTAAGAGCCTTAAGCACAGAATATTTCATATCACTAGGATTCATAAACTGCCCTTTTTTAATATTCACGATTGCATTTGTTTGTGCCGCAGCAACAATCAAATCTGTCTGCCGACACAAAAAGGCTGGAATTTGCAGAATATCTACAACTTTTGCCGTGGGTGCTACTTGGGCAGTCTCATGAATATCTGTTAGCAACCGATAACCAAACTTTGCCTTGATTTTTGCTAGCGATTCTAAACCTTTTTCAAGTCCGGGTCCGCGATAAGATTCCAAACTTGTTCTATTTGCTTTGTCAAAACTTGCCTTGAAATAGAAATCAACTTTTTTATTTTGCGAAAGTGGCTTAAGCGATTCTGCAATCTCCTCTAATATCTCATCATTCTCTATGACACAAGGTCCTGCAATAATAATCATTTCTATCCTTTCAGTAAATTAAATTCGTGTCGTTTAAAGTCGTAATTATACACCTCCCCACTCTCTATAATGTAATGCCAACCATAAAGATTTAAGGTGCGCGCAAGATATTTTTCTTTCACTTTTGGATAAGTAAAGAGATTCACAATCTGCCGCTCAATATTGATTTGCTCCGTCAAAAAGCTACGCATAGCCTTTGTTTTTGGGTTAAGCGAAAGCACTTGTTTTTTTACAGGCTCAATTAGTTTTAACCAATTTTTAACATTGGGCATATTGAAAAAATGCTCCTCCTCATAGAGTGCCGCGCAACCTCCACAATGCGAATGCCCGCAAATAATGATATTTTCTACTTTTAATTCCTCTAACGCATATTCAATTGCGGAAGTTGTCGCTAGATATTCCTCTGCTTCACGATAAGGAGGAACAATATTCGCAATATTGCGCACGACAAAAAGCTCACCGGGCAAGGTATTTGTAATCAAATTTGGCACGACACGAGAATCCGCGCAACCTACAAAAAGCGTGTGAGGATTCTGCCCTTCTTTGAGATTCTCAAACAATTCTTTATAGGTTAAAAAATTTTCTTCTTTAAACTTAATGACTCCCTCAAACAGCAAATCAATTGTATTAGGTGCATTAGAGATAGGTTTGGAATCTGCATTTTCGGGCGTTGCAGTTTCTCGTCCTGTCGGATTCTTTTTAGACATCATTTATCCTTAATCAAATGGCTTAAGGGGCAACTTTGGTAAGACTTTCCATTGCGGCAGATAAATCTTCACCCACACTATACACATACAAATCTACGCGTCTATTTTTGGCACGCAAGGAGGGGATTTCATTATTGGCAATCGGAGAAAATTCTCCCTCGCCTCCACCCAATACACGCGTTTTTGCCACACCCTGCATAAGAATAAGGTCTGCAACATTCACACCGCGTGCAATAGATAATTCTAAATTATCCTCAAAAACGGAATCCTCTTGCACAGGAATGTTATCAGTATGTCCTATGGCTTTAATCAACACAGCATTAGGAAGTTTAGCAAACTCCATTGAAAGCCGTTTAACGAGTGCAATTCCACTTGAATTTGTCAAAACCGCACTCCCACTCTCAAAAAGTAATTCATCTGGGATTCTAATAATAACACCTTTTTCTGCTTCCTCTAATTCTACAGAAGGTCCATTAGAGATGCGATTGACTTCGTTGTAATCTGTAATGAGGCTTGCAAAAATATTTACCACATTGTCCATCTCTACTTCTGTTTCCATAGGTGTGGCTTTTATTGGCGCAGGAGGGTTGATTTGTGTTTGTGAGCCTTTCTCAAGTACCGCCAAAGAGCCTTCCAAAGAGCCAATGGCTAATGCGATTCTTTGCGTATCAAAAGTTGCCATTGAAAGCAACAAAATAAAAAAAGTTAGAATCAAAGTAACCATATCCCCATAAGTCCCAAGCCATAATGGAACACCTTGAGGACAATCGCAAGCGGGGCATTTATTTTTTGCCAAATTTTTCCCTTTTTAAGATTCTAATATTTTAGTTAAATTTCTAGATTATAGCTTTATTTTAGTTATAATCTTATTTAATTTTTAAATTTTGTGAGGAAATTTTGCAATCTCTTGTTGATTTTTTAGTAGTATCTATCCATACTTTTGGATATTTTGGAATCTTTTTTTTAATGTTTTTAGAAAGCAGTTTTATTCCCTTCCCAAGTGAAGTCGTGATGATACCCGCAGGATATTTGGCTCATTTGGGGCAGATGAATCTCTTTATCGCGATTCTTTGCGGTGTCTTAGGCTCACTCGCAGGCGCATTACTCAACTATTACTTGGCACTTTTTTTGGGGCGTGAGATTCTAATCAAATTTGGCAAATATGTATTTTTTGATGAAAAAACAATGATAAAAATGGAAAATTTCTTTGCCAAACACGGGCATATTTCTACCTTTAGCGGGCGTTTGATTCCTGTTGTGAGGCAATATATTTCACTTCCTGCAGGCTTAGGTAGAATGCCACTAGCTCTTTTTTGTCTTTATACTTCCTTGGGTGCTGGAATCTGGGTTAGCATTCTAACCACGCTTGGTTATTTTTTGGGACAAAATGAAGCACTTTTGAAAGAATATCTGCATTGGATTACCTTTGGACTTGCCCTCTTTGTCCTGTTTAGCGTTGGCTTGTATGTTGCTTTGCAACTTCGCAAGAAATAACACTACTGCATCATTGCGGTTTCTACCTCGTTCTTGCGAGGGCTTTGCCTGAAGTAATTCATAATTTTGCACAGAGTAAATTCTCAAAGGCGAGATTCTTTCATTTGGATTGCTTTGCTCTCACTTTGTTCGTTCCTTGCAATGATGCAGTGGGGAAATTGCCCTCATAAACTTTTGCGTATTATTGCTCACTTTGGCTCAAATCTTCTCTTGCGCACTTTAGGCTTTAGAGAGTTATTACACCTCTACTCTCTCCAAGATTCTAAGGTTAAATCCGCTTAATGCACAATATTCGGATTCATCTACTTGTGAGACACTTAAGAGCCTAAAATCCCGAATCTCTAGTGATTTTAAAATCTGCGCCCCAATTCCTAATCCCTTGATATCCTTACCATCACAAGTTTTCAAAAAAACCAAATATCCTCCCTCTTGTTTTAATTGCTCAATTGCTTGAATTAATCCATTAAATGTATTTTCATTCTCTAAAAGCTCCAAATCCTCTTTAACAATGTGGAATTTCACAAGAGGAGTTTGCGACTTGCCAAACACAAAGGCTGTATGGATTCTGCTCAAATGGTCTTGAAATTGGATTTTCTCCACTTCTGCACCCAAAAACTTACCCTTTCCACGATAGATTGGCTTAATGAGCTGCTCAAACTGCAAGCGATACTCAATCAAATCCGAAACATAAAGAATCTTTAAGCGGTGTTTTTGTGCAAATTCACTCAAAAATTTATCCCCTCTTCTTGCCATTAGCCCATCTTCTCGCATAATTTCACAAATCACACTCACAGGTTTAAGCCCTGCAAGCTGGCAAATATCAATGCTCGCCTCTGTATGTCCTGTGCGCTCTAGCACACCTCCCTCTTTGGCAATCAATGGAAAAATATGTCCGGGTCGCACAAAATCTTCAGGTTTTGTGTTAGATTTACACATTAGGCTAATCGTTAAATCTCGCTCATACGCAGAGATTCCTGTTTTAGCTTCTTTGGCGTCAATAGAAACCGTGAAAGCTGTTTCGTGATTGGAACTATTTTGAATAACCATTGGGGGCAAATCAAGTTTATTTGCAATCTCTTTGGTAATAGAAACACAAATCAACCCGCGTGCCTCTTGTGCCATAAAATTGATTTTTTCGGGTGTGCTAAAAATTCCAGCCATTACCAAATCGCCCTCATTTTCTCTATCCTCATCGTCCATAATAATAACCATTTCTCCATTTTTAATCGCCTTAATCGCCTCTTCCACGCGCAAAAATGCTTCATTTTGCATTTCTTAACCTTTTGTATTTTTTCTAAAGTATATCACAAACTTATCAAAAAGATATTTAATATATTGACAAATAAAAACAATAAAGATATAATTTCGCTTTTTATTGGGGTATCGCCAAGCGGTAAGGCAGTTGGTTTTGGTCCAACCATTCCGAGGTTCGAATCCTTGTACCCCAGCCACTTATTCTCAAATTTCATAACATTTATAATCTTTTTATAAATTTTATCGCGGGGTAGAGCAGCCCGGTAGCTCGTTGGGCTCATAACCCAAAGGTCGGTGGTTCAAATCCGCCCCCCGCTACCAAATCTTTCTATAATTCTATCATTTTGTTTCATACAATATTCACACTTTGGACTTTAAAATAAAATCTTAAATGTTGTAAAACTTCAGGGATTTGTGGGATTATGGGATACTTCGGCTTTTGCCTCGCAACGACTGCGTGGGATTCGTTCTTGTAAGAATCACTTACGATTCATAGCGCACATTGTAGCAACAATTATGCAAGCTTGGGTGAGTCGCTAACACAACGTACCCGCTGCTTGCAAATTCACAACTTTAAATTTCAAAAAGTAAAACTAAAACTTCTTTTTATTCACATCATCAAAAATTTTATTTGCAATTTTATCTACCGCATCACTAATGTTTTGAGAATAGTTTGCGATTTCTACATTTTGTGAGTTGCTAGTTTCTAGTTGTGCCACTGCTTGATTAATCTGCTCAATTCCTAATGTTTGCTCTCTAATGGATTCACTCATATCATTAATGCCTTGCACAAGAACATTCACATTTGCTTCAATTTCGCCAAGTGATTTTCCTGTTCTTTCTGCTAGTTTTCGCACTTCATCGGCGACAACGGCGAATCCTCTTCCGTGTTCTCCTGCTCTTGCTGCTTCAATGGCTGCATTAAGAGCAAGCAAATTTGTTTGGTCTGCAATGTCTTTAATCACATTCACGATACTTTTAATATCCTCTGCTTGTCTTGTAACCTCTGCAGTTTTGTCGCTTACATTGTGCATAGAGCTTGAAATTTCCTCCACAGCCGCAGCGGATTGCCCCAATGCAGCTGCCTGATTATGTGAGCCTTCAGTAAGGTTTCTTATTGCTTGATTCAAATCTTTTGCACTTGCTTCTAGCTCCTTGGCAAAGCCTGACGAAGTGTGCAGCATTTCTTTAATGCTCTCACCCAAAGCATTTGTAGTGGTTTCTACACTTCCTTGTGCATTGACAACAGCGGTCGTAAAATCCAAAGCAATATAGCTTTCAAAGACGCGTGAAATCTCATTCATATCGCTACCAATTTTATGTTGTAAGACATCTAGCATTGCATTTAATACATTCTTTAATTCTATCAGTTGTGGATTGTGAGGATTCTCTACGATTCTTGCAGTGAAATCCCCTTCCTCAATGGATTTTGCAACCTCAATAGATTGCTGCACAGCTTGCTCGTCTTCTGCCAAACCTCTTTGGATTCTTTGGATATTTTGATTGATTGCGATTCGCATTGCCCCAATCTCATCTTCTGCTTTTGGTTTTGTGAGCAGAGGAGGATTTGGCGTCTCGTGGTTTAGGTATTTCAAAAAATCAAAGAGTAAAACAGAAATACCATTGACACGACTAAGCAAAGAAAATTTGATAATCACAAAAGAAGCAAGCAAAATCACAAAAAACAAAAGAATAATTCCAGCAATTATGAGAAATTCTATCTTGTTGTTTGCCTCTGTAAAATCACTTATTAATGCCTCAATCAAAATATAAACATTCAATTGCGGATTATAATCTATATAGCCATAATATTCTTTGCTATTATTTTGGTGTTTGTAAAAAATTTCTGTCTCTGGTTTGATGTTTGTAAGATGAGCGAATTTACTTGGATTTCCCTCGTGCCCAAATATAAATTTATCCTGTGTTTTATCAAAGATGACGATTTTTCCGTTTTTTCCAATAGGGATTCTGCTTAATTTTTGTGTAATGAGTTGATAGGAATTTGTTAAATCATAAGCAATAAATAAAATTCCCAAAATCTCTCCACTTGCACCAAGAATCGGTTTATAAACAGACATATAGTCCTTTCCACCCAAATGCACCTTGCCATAAAAAATCTTTGGGTTGCTTTTTGTCATTTCTGCATAAGCTGGGTGAGAGATTCCTAGTGTAGTATTAATCATACGATTACCTTGTTGGTCTTTCAAAGAAGTTGTTATCCTAACAAAATCATTCCCATCTTTGACAAAAATTGTTGCCACACCTCCGGTTAAATTAGAAAAGTTATCCACTAGCTCCGTATTGCCTACAAGATTAATTCCATTATAATAGAAGCTTGGCACATTCAAATTACCATTTCTGATAGTTTCCCCGATTCTATAACTATTACGCCCTTGTCCCCCATAAAGTGTTGCCAAATTATTTTCAAAAAGTTTCAATGTAGAATCCGTTTCACTAATAATTTGGTCGGCAATAACTTGGAAGTTACCCTCTACGATTGTGGCAGTTTGTTTGATTTGTGCCGCCATTTGCTCTTGAGAAAATTTGCTCATAGTATGCGAGATAAATAATACAAGTGGTATTGTGATAATCAACGCAATGAGCGACTGAATACAGGAAAATTTCTTCCCCACAGAAAGTTTGTCCCACATCTTCATTCCTTGTGTTGCTAAATTAAAATTTAAATTGTATCTAAAATATTTATAATAAAAATTAAAATATAATTTAAACTTTTATCCCGAATGAGAGACAAAGATTATTTGTGAAATTTCACTTGTAGAATCGTAAAAAGATTGAAAGGTGAGATTCTATGTTATGGATTGCTTCGATACACTCGTAATTTCGCAGTGAGGAGTTCTCGTCGCTTTGCTTACAAAAGCAAAGCAAAAGAAAATGTGTAGGCAAAAGCCTACACGAAAGACTAAGGATTATTGTTTAAGCTGGAGCAAAGTGTTCAAGATTTGGTCAGAAGTCGTTACAGATTTAGAGCTTGCTTGGAATCCGCGTTGCACAACAATAAGTTGTGTTAAACCTCTACTTAAATCCGTGTTACTCATCTCTAGCTTAGAGGCTTGAATATTAGCTCGCCCGCCTGTCCCTGCTGGACCAAATGTTGGATCGCCAGAGTTTGGGGATTCTGCATAAAGATTGTTTTCTGTTCCTTGCAAGCCTTCATAGTTAGCAAAAGTTGCTACAGCCACTTGTGCTAGGGCAAAATTTCGTCCATTGTCAAAAACACCTATCATCGTTCCGGTTTGGTCAAAGTAGAAATCTTTGAGTGTTCCTGACGCATAACCATCTCCTATCATTTTCTGTGCTTCAGATTCTTTTGCAGTGCTTGTCAATCCATCATATCCACCACCTGTTCCAAAGTTTAGATTAATAGCTTGTGGGAATTTTGCGCCATTGTTTGGCTTAAACTGAATTGTAGAAGGGTTGAATCCTAGCAATTCTCCTTGCTCACCAAAGGTTACATTTCCACCTTCTAAGATATTTGGACGCTGTGCAGTTGCTCCAAGTAGCTCTGCTGGTTCTGGCACGATAACACGCCAATTCCATTGGTTTCCTTGCACCTTAGTATATTCAATCTGAAACTCGTGTTTGTTTCCAAGGCTATCAAAAATTTCCACAGTTTGCCCAAAATTTGCCATTCTAAATCCACCGGTGCTAGTTACATTTCCGCCCTCTACTAGCACTCCTGTATTCATTCCTTTCATTTGATTCTTGAAAAGCACATTAGTTGTGTTGAGTGTGTCGTTGTATGCTGAAACAAAGATATTAAGGTTATCATAAGCACCCCAATTACCACCATTTGCGATTCCATCTTGTTTATTGTTGATTTCAAATTGTCCTGAATTATTCAAAATCACACTGACACTATAACTGCTTTGACCAAAGCCTGCTGCAATACCAGCTGCTGCAGCTGCAGAATCTCCACCAAAAGCCTTGATTTTATTTGCATCTTGTTGCATTACAGCACGCAAATCCTCTGTGGTGCGGAATTGTCCAGAAGCAGAATCAGCATCGGTTTGCGTTGTATAGATATATTTAAATGCAGTCGTTACGGTTTGAGAATCTGCTTGTGGTAACAAGTTACCTTGAGCATCTGTAAATCCTCCATTTGCAAAGATTCCATTATCAAATCCACTTGCACGAATGTTTTTGTTAGAGCCATCACCATCTAGTTGGTTGAGGTTTTGTAAGATTAACATTCCATTTTGCGTGAGTGCTTCTACACCAGTTTTGTCTTTTAAATTGTTAATTGCAACTTGTGCAGCCAAAAGATGAGAAGAACCAGAGACGCTTGCGTCATTTGTCCAAGTAATGGTTTGTCCATTGATTGTAACAGTGGTTGTAACAGGACCAGCAGCAGGATTGGGGTCAAGCATTATGCGGTTTGAGGTTGCAGTTTGATAGCTTACCCAAATCCCTTGCCCTTCTTGCAGCATTAAGGCTTCTCCACTTGCATCAAACATTACTCCCATATCTTGCTCCACTTCAAGTTGTTTATCGTTTGAATCATAGATTCTATCTAATCCACCCGCAATATAGTTGTTTGCTGCAGAGCTATCTAGCGGGCTTGGACAAGTGATATTTTCTGTTTTTCTACCACTTGTGAGGTTGATATTACCAGTTACATTACTTGTAGCTTTGGCGGGCACAGTCATACGAGGGTCAATCGTGATGTTTTTAATAGGACCTGTGGAATCTACTCTATTGAGTTCGCCACTTCCGCACGCGCAATCTAGCTTAGAAAGGTCTCTTAACCAACCTTGCACAATAAATCCACTTGTAGTTACAAGATTTCCTACTGCATCAAAAGAGAATGCGCCATCACGGGTATACATTTTTGTATAACCACCATTGTTGCTAACGACAAACAAACCATTTCCGCTTAAAGCTAAGTCTGCTTTCCTATCTGTGTTTTGCAAAGAACCTTGTTCAAAGACTTTTGTTGTTGTGTTAATGCTTGTTCCAAGCCCTACGGAATAATCATTTACCCCTCCATATCCTGCATAAGGAATCGTAGCAGAACGGCGAGTTTGACTAACCATTGTAGAAAAATCCGCACGAGAATACTTAAAGCCGTTTGTATTCACATTTGCAATATTATTGGATTCCACATCAAGAGCAATTTGATGTGCTTGCATACCACTTACACCTGACCATAATGAACGTAACATTTGTAATCCTTTATCTAAAAAAGTATTTTGCAAAGAGTAAAGCAAGTATCGTTCCACTTTTTTATTAGCAGTATTTTATTTTGCAAGATTTTAAAAATTTCAATAAATTTATAAATACATATTGTATTTTTTAAATTTTATGTTATAATTCCGCGAAATTTTAATAAAGGAAAACAAAATGGCAAATTTATTGCACAACAATTACACACAAGAAACACTCGCATTGCACGCAGGCTATACTTACGATACACAGCGCACTTTAAGCGTGCCAATCTATCAAAATACCGCTTATAGCTTTGAGACTTTGGAGCAAGCAGCGGCAAGATTTGGCTTACAAGAATTAGGCAATATTTACTCCCGATTGACAAATCCTACTTACAAAATACTAGGAGACCGCCTTGCTGCTGTGGAGGGTGGCGCATTTGGAGTTGCTGCGGCTAGCGGAACTGCTGCCATTTTTTATGCACTTGCTAATCTCGCACAAAATGGTGATAGTATTGTGTATTCTAATAAAATCTATGGTGGCACACAAACGCTTATCGTGCATACCCTAAAGAGATTCGGCATTCATTCTAAAGTATTTGATATTGACGATATTGAGGGTACTTTGGAAAATGTGATTGACGAGACAACCAAGGTGATTTTCTTTGAGAGTCTCTCCAATCCACAAATTTCTATTGCAGATGTAGAAAAAATCACCAAAATCGCCCAAAAATATGGAATCGTAACGATTTGCGACAACACCGTCGCTACTGCATTTTTGCACAAGCCTTTTGATTTTGGAGTAGATGTCGCAGTTTATTCCCTAAGCAAATATGTCAATGGTCAAGGAAGCGCACTAGGCGGAGCTGTGATTGAACGCAAAGAATTAAATGATTTGCTTGTCAATAACCCTCGCTACCCCGCTTTTAATACCCCAGATGAAAGCTATCACGGACTTGTTTATGCTACTTTAGCAAATGCGTTGCCAATCTTTGGAATCCGATTAATCACCGAATGGCTAAGAAATATTGGCGCAACACTTTCACCGCAAAATGCGTGGATTATCCTACAAGGGTTAGAAACATTAGAATTGCGAATCAAAAAGCATAGCCAAAACGCACTAGAAGTTGCGCGATTCCTCCAAACTCACCCAAAAGTCAAAAATGTATTCTATCCCGGCTTAGAAAACAATCCTTACCATTCTTTGTTGCGAAAATACTTCACAGATTCTAACGCAAGCGGGCTTTTGAGTTTTGAAGTGAGTAGCTTTGAAGAGGCTAAAAAAGTCTGTAACGCATTAGAAATCTTTGCGATTGTCGCGAATATAGGGGATTCTAAATCTCTTGTAATTCACCCTGCTTCCACAACCCATTCACAATTAAGCGAAGCCGAGTTAAAATCCGCCGGGATTACACCTTGCACAATTCGTTTAAGCATTGGTTTGGAATCCCCGCAAGACTTAATTGCGGATTTAAAACAAGCATTAGAAAAATAAGGAAATTTTATGCCATTAGTCATTCCAGAGGACATTCCAGCCTTTTCACTTCTCAAACAAAATGCGTTCATTATGGGCTGCAATCACGCGAAATCTCAAGATATTCGCACTTTGGAAGTGCTGATTTTTAACCTTATGCCTACCAAAATAGAAACAGAAAATCAGATTCTCTCGCTCCTTGCAAATTCTCCCTTGCAAGTCAATATTACCCTACTCTCTACCGCAAGCTACATTGGTAAAAATACGCCAAAATCGCACCTAGAGCGATTCTATGTTAATTTTGAAACGATTAAGAATCGCAAATTTGATGGTGCGATTGTTACAGGTGCGCCGATTGAACATTTGGAATTTGAAGAGGTAAAATATTGGAAAGAATTTACACGCGTAATGGATTTTTTAAAAACAAATTGCACAAGCACCCTCTATCTTTGTTGGGGAGCAATGGCAGGATTACATTATTTCCACAAAATCCAAAAAGTCCCGCTAGATTCTAAACTTTTTGGCATATTTGACCACTATTGGGTAGAAAAAGACTTGCTCTTAAATGGTTTAGATGAGATTGTCAAGATTCCACATTCGCGACATTCTGGCATCAATGAAGCACAAGTGCGCGCAAATAGGAATCTGAAAATTCTGCTTGAGGGAAAGCGTAGCGGGATTGCTGCACTTAAAGATGAAAAAGACTTTTTTATTTTAGGACACCCCGAATACTCTAAAGAAACTTTGGATTTAGAATACAAACGCGACTTAAATCAAGGTTTAGAGATTACCCCGCCCTCCCATTATTATGATGAGGCAAACAATCCTCTATTTATTTGGCGTTCCTCTGCGAGCGTGCTGTTTTCAAATTGGCTTAACTTTGCCGTCTATCAAGACACACCTTTTATTCTGCATTAGGCTTCTCGTAATACACGAGATTCCGCTTGCGTGTCTCAAAATCCTCTGAATCCTCACTCAAATAAACAATATAATGCCTATCCTCATAAAGCCCGTGAATATTTCTCATTTCTCCTTGAATATTCAAGGTATAATCTTTTGCCAAAAAAATTTCCCCCATTGCACGCCCAAAGTTTGGGATAAAAAGCAAAATCGCACAACCCAAAAGGACGACAAACAAAAACTTGAATACTTTATCCACAAACGGAATCACAAAACCGATTCCAAAAATAGCAACAAAAAAGATAAATGCGTAAATATTAAAAACATTGAAAAAAAATGGATTAAAAAATACTTTGATTCCATAGTATTGAATATATCCACTAAAAATTGTTGCCCAAAAAACAGCAAAAAGCAAAAAAACTAGCATAAAACTTACAAGCACAGAAGAGACAAATTTCATAGATTCACCTAATACATTTAAGATTAAAATTTGAGATTTTATAGATTTTAGAAGGTTGAGATTCCGCTAAACCTCGCTTATCTAAAATCACCATATCCGCCTTTTGCAACGCAAAATCTAAATGAAACATTTGATGATGTGCATTAGCAGAGCTAGAATACAAAAAGGGGAAGAATCGCAAAAAATCTGCGTGGGAAGTCTCTTGCAATCTATGAGGCTTGATAACACGAATCGCAAGTTTTGTATTCTCGCTACCTTCTCTTGATAAGGCGTGTTTGCCACTATAAATAAAAGTATTTTTTGTGCTCCTGCGCACTCTATTTTTATATTTTTCAGGAATCCTCACAAGATTTTTAAGCTTACAAAAAGAATCTAAGGTTAAAAGCGTATTTTGACTTTTTAAACGTCCTTTAATTGCATTGAGCTTCACAAAATCAGCACACAAAAATCCTGCTGTCGTATCGCTTTGGGCTAAAAAGATTGGTGCAACCTCACAATCTGTGAAAAAATCCATTGGCTATAATCCTTATTCACATTTTACTCATCATTGCTCCAAGTAATCCTGAATCGCTTTTGCTAGATTTGGATTATGAGATTTTAACTCACTAATCGCACAAACCGCCACGCGCGCAGCTTCAATCGTCGTAAAATAAGGCACATTATGGCGCAAAACTTGAGTGCGGATTTTGTCTGTGTCGTCCTTGCTTGAAGTTTCATCACTTGTGTTAATCGCCAAAGCAATTTCCCCATTAGCGAGCATATCACCAATATTTGGACGCCCTTCGCTAATCTTTAATGCCTCCTCGCAAGCAATTCCAGCATTTTTTAGAATCTCTGCTGTGCCTTTTGTCGCACAAAGATGAAAATCAAAATGTTGCAAATCTTTTGCAAGCGAAACCGCTTGAGACTTATCAAGACTACGAAGAGAAATAAAAATTTTTCCTTTTGTAGGAAGTGAATTTTTACAAGCCAACTGACTTTTGGCAAAACTTAACCCAAAACTCTCGCTAATCCCCATAACTTCACCTGTTGAGCGCATTTCTGGTCCTAGCACCATCACCGCACCGCTTAACTTATTAAATGGAAAAACAGATTCTTTGACTGCGATATGTTTAGGGGTTTTGGGTTTATATAAACCATTTTTAAACTCTGTTTTTTGGAATTTATCATAACGCGCAAGTGCAGATTTCAAATCTCCATTTACCATTACATCAGTGGCAACCTTTGCAAGCGGAATCCCGGTCGCTTTGCTTACAAATGGCACGGTGCGACTTGCGCGGGGATTGACTTCAATAAGATAAAGTGTATTTTCAAAGATTGCGTATTGTGTATTCATTAGTCCCACTACTCCTAGATTTCTAGCAATCCTTGCAGTTGTTTCCTCAACCTCTCTTATGCGCTCCTCTGATAAGCTAATTGTAGGCAATGAACAGGCAGAATCACCGCTATGGATTCCTGCCTCTTCAATGTGCTGCATAATTCCCGCAATATAAACTTCCTTGCCATCACAAATAATATCCACATCTAATTCAATGGCATTATTTAAAAATTTGTCAATGAGCACAGGGCTATCCTCGCTGACGCTCACCGCCTCACTCATATAATCTTGCAATTCGTTCATATTATAAACAATCCGCATTGCGCGTCCACCTAACACATAGCTAGGACGCACAAGCACAGGGAATCCTATGTCTTGGGCGATATTAATTGCTTCTTCTTTCGTATAGGCTGTGCCATTCTTAGGTTGAATGAGTCCATTTTCTTCCACAAATTTTGCAAATTTTTCTCTATCCTCTGCAATATCAATAGTTTTTGCACTTGTGCCGATGATTTTAGCACCAATTGTCGTAAGCTTCTTAGCGAGTTTCAGAGGTGTCTGCCCACCAAAATGCACGATGATTCCATCTGGTTTCTCACGCTCAATCACACTGCGCACGTGCTCAAAGGTGATTGGCTCAAAGTAGAGGGTGTCGCTAGTGTCGTAATCCGTGCTAACGGTCTCGGGATTACAATTATACATAATGCTTTGAATGCCCATATCACGCAAAGCGAAACTTGCATGCACGCAAGCATAATCAAACTCTATTCCTTGTCCAATGCGATTGGGTCCTCCACCGATGATGAGCACTTTTTTCTTATTGCTTTGTGGAATCTCTGGACTCAACTCACACTCAAAAGGAATCGTAGAATACAAATATGCGGTTTGGGTAGCAAACTCTGCCGCGCAAGTATCTACTTCATTGTAACTTAAACCAATCTTTGCCTTTTGCCTCAAAGCATAAATATCCTCTTCGCGCAATTCTAGGGATTCGGTTTTATTAACTAAAAAAGCAAGCATTTTATCACTAAAGCCATATTGTTTGACTTTTCTTAAGAAATTTGCATTGTTAAGTCTTTCAAAAGAAATTTGTTGCTCTAGCGCAATGATTTCTGCAATTTGATTGAGAAAATAGGAATCTACTTTGCACCATTTTTGCACTTCTTCTACACTGATTCCGCGACGAAACGCGTCGGCAATATAAAGCAATCTCTCGGCATTTGGGCGTCGCACTTCGCGTTGAATCTCGTTTAAATCACTACTTTTGGGCGTAAAGCCAAAGATTCCTGTTTCTAAGCTATTGAGTGCTTTTTGCAAGGATTCTTTGAAAGTTGTGCCAATCGCCATAACTTCACCAATGGATTTCATAGAAGTTGTCAGGGTAGAATCTGCTTGTGGAAATTTCTCAAAGGTAAAACGAGGAATCTTTGTTACAATATAATCAATACTAGGTTCAAAGCTTGCAGGCGTGCCTGTAATGTCGTTTTTGATTTCGTCTAAAGTAAAACCTACTGCAAGCAAGGTAGCAACCTTGGCGATTGGATAACCTGTTGCCTTAGAAGCAAGCGCGGAAGAGCGCGAAACGCGGGGGTTCATCTCAATCACGGTCATTCTGCCGCTGCTAGGATTAATGGCAAATTGCACATTGCTCCCGCCTGTATCCACACCAATTTCGCGCAAAATAGCAAAGGAGGCATCACGCATTCTTTGATATTCCTTATCTGTCAGCGTCAATGCTGGGGCAATCGTGATAGAATCCCCTGTATGCACTCCCATTGGGTCTAAATTCTCAATGCTACATACGATAATGCAATTATCCGCTCTATCACGAATCACCTCCATTTCGTATTCTTTCCAACCCAACAAGGATTCTTCAACCAAAATCTCACCAATAGGGCTAATCTCTAAACCATTTTGCGCTAGATTCTTAAATTCGTCAATATTATAAGCGACACCGCTTCCACCTCCCGCTAAGGTATAACTTGCACGAATAATAAGTGGGAATCCTATCTCTCTTGCAGCATCTAACGCCTCTTCAAGTGTGTAGGCATAACGAGATTTTGGCAAATCCATACCGATTTTTAGCATTGCCTCTTTAAACGCCTGCCTATCCTCACCTTTTTTAATTGCTTCGGGTTTTGCACCAAGAAATTGCACTCCTTGAAGCATTCCTTTTTCAAACATACTCATTGCGATATTTAGTGCTGTTTGTCCGCCCATAGTAGGCAAAATCGCATCTACTTTTTCTTTTTTAATAATATCTGCAACCACCTCTTCAGTAATTGGTTCAATGAAAGTGCGGTCTGCAAACTCTGGGTCTGTCATAATCGTTGCTGGATTGGAGTTAATCAGCACGACTTTATAACCTAACTCTTTGAGTGTTTTTGCAGCTTGTGTGCCTGAATAATCAAACTCGCACGCCTGCCCAATGACGATTGGTCCTGAACCAATCAATAGAATTGTTTGAATGTCATTTCGTTTTGGCATAAAATCCTTCTTGCAATTTTGGTTTGGGTTAAAATTTCGTAATTCTAGCGTTTTATGACTTAAAAATTTGAGGGAAAATTCTATTTTTTCCAATTTTGCAAAAAAGGTTGAAGCTGATATAAACTTGCCCTGCAAAATGCACTTCTTGCAATACAAACAAGTTGCTTAGCGGATTCCTCTAGGTTTTCATTAATGATTAAAAAATCAAAATTATGGAGGCTTTCCACTTCATCTAGCGCATTTTCTAATCGCTTTTGAATCACCTCTGCACTATCACTTCCGCGCCCGCTCAAACGCTCTTTCAAAATGCTTTTACTTGGTGTTGTGATAAACACGCTTGTCGTTTGATTTGGAAAAATTTTTTTAAGATTTGCTTGTCCTTGCACATCAATGTCAAAAATCACAAGCTTATCCTCTTGTAATGCCTTTAAAACTTGCGTTTTAGAAGTGCCATAATAATTTCCATGCACTTGCGCCCACTCTAAAAATTCTCCCTTTTGGATTCCATTTTCAAAGACATCTTTTTCAATAAAATAATAATGCACTCCTTCTATTTCGCCCTCACGTTTCTTGCGTGTAGTAGAGGAAATAGAAAAATAATGGCTAGGAAACTCTTGTGCTAAAATTTTATATAATGAGCTTTTTCCTGCCCCGCTAGGACCAGAAAGAATGAGAATCGCTCCTTTGTATTTCATAAACATTTAGTCTTTTTTAGGAAATTGAATATTAATACTAATAGACGCACCGCTTAGCAAATCTTTTAGATTTTGGGACTGCAAGGCTTGCAATGCGCCAATGAGAGATTCTAGCGAATTTGCTTGAATATTGCTTGGCAATGTGGAATCCTCTGCCACACTTGCATTTGGCACAATTGGAGTGAGATTTGGGGCTTTTGCAATAGGTTCTCCCAAAGCTTCGCTCATTCCCTCTACGCTTAAGCTATCAAATTCGTCTAAGCCGCTTTCTAACGCGGCAGGCTCTGTCTTTGATTCCTCCTCTAAAGGCAAATCTAAATCTCCTGTCAAATCCGCTTCCAAATTCTCGCTTAAATCCTCTGCTATGGAATCCTCCGCATTCTCTGATTCCGTTTCATTGGTTTGTGCTGCAATTTCAGATTCTGCCCCCATATCAAGGTCTAGTTCCTCTTGCGTTTGCTCTTGAGATTCTAAATTTAAATCACCTAAATCCTCTTCTGTGGATTCTGAAGCTTCCGCAGGTAAATCAGCCAATGAATCTCCTGAATCCGTGGATAAATCCAAGTCTCCAAAGTCGGAATCCAATACATCATTAGAGCTAGATTCTAAATCCCCCAATTCTCCTATATCCAGTCCGGAGGCATTAGAATCCGCACTTTCCTCGCCCATATCTTGCGCTATTTCCTCTGTTGTCTCTACCGCTTTTTCATCGCCCATTTCCTCATCAAGTGCAGGCAACCCTAAATCTTCATCTGCCAACAAATCCGATTCTGCATTTTCTAGGCTTTCCGCTTCTTTTGTTTCGTTATCAAAATCCAAATCCAAGTCTAAATCTGCTTCTCCTTCTTCGCTTGTTTCTGCAAAATCCGCACTATTGCCCTTAATATCATCGCCACCTAAGCCTTCTAACTGCACATCAAAATCCTCGCCTTGAGATTCCAAAGATTCCTCTTTAGAATCCTCCGCGACTTCAATATTATCAAGCTCTGCTTGCAAATCACTAAAGTCCAAATCCTCACCGGCACTAGAATCGCCACCCAAATCCATCTCCTCGCCCAAATCCGATGAAGTGTCTGTTGATTCAGGTAAAGCCTCCTCATTTGAAAGTAAATCTTTAATCTCCTCCACATCACCTTTATCTAGAACATTTAAATCTGAAGATTCTTCTTTAGAATCGTCTGCACCAAAATCCAACTGCGCGTCCCCGTCCTCTGCACCAAAATCTAATGGGACATTCGCCTCTTCTCCCGCCTCTTCTATACCCTCTTCTATTGCATCGTCTGCACCGAAATCCAACTGCGCGTCCCCCTCACTAGATTCTGCGCTTGACTCCTCATCGTCTAATTGCAAATCATCAAAACCTGAAAGATCTAATTCATCGTCTAAATTACCCAAAGATTCCACATCGTCAATCTCTAAACCATTAGATTCTCCCTTTTGATGAGCTTGCTGATTATCCATTGGAGTAATCCCAGAAATCTTACTCAAGGTTTTTACAAGGTCCGTAGGCAAAAAAGGCTTTTGAATATACTCATTAAAGCCCTCTAAACGTTCTGTGGATTTAGCATAAAATAAGCCAAATTTTGCTTCTGGATTTGCTGATTTATAAGAGTTAAATAATTCTTGTTCAAAACATTCGTCATCTATCAAAACAATTTCTGCACCAAGCGTTAAATCAATCTCTGGAGATTCTTCCATTTCTACGCCAAGCTTAGACACACTTAGTGCTACAAGTTTGCTAATAATGGGATTCTTATTAATAAGATATAGTTTCATAAATGCTCCCTATTTACTTTGTTTCGTCTTTTTAAACAAAGAGTTGGTAAAATTTTAACAATTTGTATCTTAATTTTACAAGGAACTTTTAATGTTTAAACAAGTTTTAGCAACGATTGGGATTTTTATCAGCTTTTCTTGGGCGGATTCTCTCTACTTTATGCCTCAAGAACAAGATAAAGCCCTCCAAGCATTGATTTCTACGATTCAAAACTCTCAAAACACACTAGATGTCGCAATTTATAGCTTCACAAATCGCGAAATCAGCAAAGCAATCCGCGACATTGCCAAAAAAGGTGTAAAAGTGCGAATCATTTATGACAAAAAAAGCAATCAAAACGCCAATAAATCCACCATTGGTTATCTCGCAAAGCTCAAAAATATCGAGACTTGCTTGCTAGAAGGAAAACCCTCTTATAATCGCAAATTTTATGGATTAATGCATATGAAAATGGCAATCAGTGATGAAAATTCTCTGATTTTAGGTTCTGCAAATTGGTCTAAGAGTGCTTTTGAGACGAACTACGAAACACTTTTCATCACACAAAATAAAGATTCTATTGCAAAAGCCAAAAATGCTTTTGAGGGAATGTTTTTGGAGTGCAAGAAATATTAGAAATCCCCGAAAGCTATTTGGAATCCATATTTAAAAAATATGCGTCCAAACGAAAAGAAAAGACTAATTCCGCGCCCTCTCTTTCAATAAGAATCGGAAAGCTAAAGCGCACGATTCCGGGTAAAGCTCGTGTCATTTTTAAAGACTCTTTGAGTTTGTTAATATTTTGCAAACGCCCGCTAACCACAAAACGTTGTTTAAAGTATTTTCCCTCTAAACTAGGCGCACCATCTGCAACTACGCCAGCGTTTTCAAAGATAATTCTTAACTTTTCCTCAATTTCTCTTTGCGTGATTCTGTGTTCAAAATTTTCCAATATATGTGCATTTTGATTTTGATAATTGATAAGTTTTTGCCTTTCTGCATTACGTTGAGATTCTATCTGTTCTTGCACATAAATCTCCTTGCGATATTGTGCATTAGTCTTACGAAAAATGTCTAATTGGGGTTTTACCACAGCCAAAAACACTCCAATAACCATAAAAAAGTAAAAAACAAAAAAGAAAGTATTACGAATCCAATCAATCTGTGCAAAAAATGCTCTCATGGCTGCGCTTCCTCTTGTTGATTTAATTTGCTAATGGAAACGAAATTATACCAACCATTTGGTAGCATATAGAAATCCGCGCGGCTTTGATTAAAGATTGAACGCAAAGGCACTTCTAGCAAAAAGGTATAAATCTGTTTGGAGGGAGTAGTGCCATAAAGCGTTAATTGATATTGCTCCATTTGGATTTTATTAAGCGTAATTTGCTCCGGGATTAAATCAAAGAGATTCTCCACGCTATCTTTTAGCATATTGTTTTGGCTAGCAATATAAGTTTCAAATTGCACTTTCTCTTCTTCTATAATCATCATTTCTTGGTATTCTTTAATTTCTTTGAGCATTTGTTGTTGCATTTCTATGGCTGCTTTTTCATTTTGCCGCATAAAGTATCCTTGCACTTTCAACATTGCAACAAAACCCGCAAAAATAAAAAGCGTCAAGAAAATATAGCCCCACCAAATGCGCGAAACTTTCTTGAGAATTGTTTTTTTGCCTGGTTGTGTGAAACTATAATTCATACTTGCCCTTTTGATTCAAAAAACTTATAAGATTCATAGCCAAGATTTGCTAATTCTTTAGCAATATCACAAGAAAGCACATGCACTTCTAGCATTGTGATTTGTTGGATTTGTTGGAGTGTTTCTTGTGCAATATCGTGAGGATTGAAAATCACAATTTCATTGATAAACTCGCTATTATAAAGTGGATTATTATAAAATTCACTCAAAGCAGATTGAATAAATTTTGCTGCTGTATTAATGCGTGAAAAATCATCTAAATCATTACCCTTTGAGGAATCCTCACCGCTTTCATTTAAATCGTCCTCACTATCATCATTTTTCAAGACTTTGATAAGCTCATCGTCATCACTACTTTCGCTATCCAAATCCACCACATTTTCAATATTGCTCAATTCATTTTGTAAATCCGATTCAATATCTGTTTTTTGTATATCCTCTTCGTCCTCGCTCAAAGAATGCTTAACAACGGATAATCCCAAATCAATCTCGCTTTCTAGCACATAATAACCACCAAACAAAACTCCTGCATCTTGCTTGGTAACAATCAAAGTCATATTAGAGCGTTGAAATAACACATAGAGTTTGCAAGAATCTTGGAAAGTATCTTTTGCCAAACGATACAGAATCATAAAAGGAGAAATTACAAAATCCGCGCCAAGTTTTAAAAAACGTTTTTTCGTCTCTGCGATTCCTTGATTGGGAACATAAACCGACCAATTATTATCAAACCGCTTATAGACGACTTCATTACAATTCACGCCATATTTTTCAAACTCACTTTCTTTATCGGAGTTAATCACACCTTGCGTAATAGACAAGGAAAGCGTAGAGACATAAGTAAAAGGATTTTTAGCGCGGATTTTTTTAATATAACGCACCGCTTGAATAGGTAACTCACCGGGATTTGTTTTAAACTCTTTTATTTGAGTTTGCTGAAGCTGCCCTCTGCGATAGAAATTCACCACAACACTGCATAATTTGTGATCCACTTCAATGCCAGCAATCACAGTGGCAAAAAAAGGGCGAATTGTTTTTATTAAATTCATCATCACTCCAAACTTAAACTCGCATTGCTAATAGTATGCAATTTTGGCTTAAAAAATAGCCTTTAAAAGCCAAAAAAATATAATTTTTTCATAAAATATTGCGCAAATTCTAAAAATTGCCTTTTGATTTATTTTTCAGAATCCGCCTTATAGGATTCCCAATGTGTGGGCAAATGCGATTCTATCTTGTGCATAGAATCTTGTACGGGCATAGAAGCATTAGAGTCTTGCATTTTGTGCGCTTTGTGAGTCATTGCAGGGTTTTGCAAAAACTTAATGCCTTTTTCAATCATCAATGCACCAAAAATAACAATCGCAATAGCAGCAAGATTCATCGCGAGTTTGCGCACAAAGGGCTTATATAGAATCGTGTTTGCCAAAAGTCCAAAGAGTAGCAAAGGCACAATCGTCGCAATTCCAAACACCAACATCACCAATACACCCTTAACTACGCTCGCAGAACCCGCTGCGCTAAAAAGAAACGCATAAACAAAACCACAGGGAAGCAAACCATTGAGAACTCCCAAGAGATAGAGACTCCAAGCATTTTCAAGATTCAAAGCCTTTTGGAATCGCGTTTGATACCATTTAGAATTTTGGACTGAATGTTCTAAAAGCGCGAGAAACTTTAGCTTGCCAAAGAGTGAAAGCCCCGCAAGAATCATCAAAATACCTGCAATCAAAAAGAGCAAGCCACGCAGAGTGCTATTGAGACTAAACATGCTCCCAAGTGCGCCCACAAGTGCGCCAAGCAATACATAAGTGCTAATGCGCCCAAGATTATAAAGAAAGTGGAATCCCACAATGCGCCCTTTGCTCGCATTTTGATTTGCCAACTTTCCGCTAAAGGCAAGCACGATTCCGCCACACATTCCAATGCAATGCCCAAATCCTCCAACTAATGCAATACTAAAAAGGCTAATAAAATCTAAATTTTCCATATTTTTCCTTGATAAATCTCGGCTTACACTCTTTCCCACTCGCAGCCTTGAGGAGTATCCATAATCTCAATTCCACTTGCGCGCAAATCCTCTCGGATTTTATCTGCATTTGCAAAATCTTTTGCATTTTTGTATTCCGCTCTTTTTGCAATGAGTGCTTCAATCTCTACGCGTCTTGCTTCACTCACACCGAGTTTAAAGTATTCAAAAGAATCTTTTAAGCCCACACCCAAAATTCTTGCAACCAAAGCAAGATTTGCCATAATTTGTGGAATCTTATCTTTTTGTTTGTTATCTAACATTTCGTTTGCATTCGCAATAAGTTCCTCTAAAACACTTAAAGCTTTGGAGATATTCAAATCATCGCTTAAAGCCTCTAAGAATGCTTCACTAAAGGGATTTTGCACATTTTGAGATTCTACATTTCGTGGGTTTTTGATTTGGGTTTGTGCCAATCGTTTTTTAAGCCGATAGATTCTATCTAGCCGCTTCTTGCTTGCAAGTAAATCCTCTTCGGAGAAATTTAACCCCGCACGATAATGTGTGCTTAAAAGATAAAATCGCAGAATCTCTCCATCGTAATTTGCCAAAGCATCTTTAATAAAAAAGCTGTTCCCAAGCGACTTTGCCATTTTTTCGCCATTAATCGTTACAAAGCCATTATGTATCCAATATTTTGCGAGATTCTGTCCCTGCGCACAACGCGTCTGACAAACCTCATTTTCGTGGTGAGGAAACAACAAATCCGCTCCGCCTCCGTGAATGTCAATTGCATATTTGCCCTCTATCGCCAAATGTTCTTGAATCATTGCGCTACACTCAATGTGCCAACCCGGACGCCCCTTACCAAAAGGAGAATCATAGCCCACATCGCCTACACCTTTGTAACTTTTCCAAAGAGCAAAATCCTTTGCGTCGCGCTTTTGCTCACTATTTTGGATTCTGCTTTTGGATTCCTCATCTGCGATTCTACCACTCAAACTCCCATAATCCACGTCTTTATCCACAGATAAATAAATATCTCCATTTGACGTTTGATAAGCAAAGCCTTTGTCTAGTAATGTTTGAATCATCGCACAAATACTTTTTAGACTTTGCGTCGCTTTAGGTTCAATATCGGCACGTTCCACTCCTAGAGATTTCATTTCGTCTAAATATTTTTGCGTATAGGTCTGTGTGATTTCCTCCACACTCAAACCACTTTGCAAAGATTTGTTGATGATTTTGTCATCAATATCAGTAAAATTTTTGGCAAAAATCACTTTATAGCCTCGCTCACGCAAGAGTTTGCGCCACAAATCAAACACAATCGCACTTCTTGCGTGTCCTAAATGCGAATCATCATACACCGTCGGACCGCACACATACATACGCACTTCTTTTGGATTAATGGGTATAAATTCTACTTTTTCTTTTAATTTACTATCATAAATTCTAATCATCACTTTTCCTTATGAATTTCACTCATCAATTTAAAGGGAAAGTATAGCAAAAAAGGAGGGGGTTTTAAACATTCAAAAATAGCATTACAGATAAAATATCTCTGCAATAGTTGATTGTGTGTATATTTTTAGAGAAGAATCTAAAATGTTTTGTTTATTAAAATAATACAAAAATGTTTTATTGCCTCCGATACTGCTCCCATTTTTACCAAAAATACTTTCAAAGCCTTGTGCTTTATCCCTTGCATTAACCTCGTGTGTTAAACCTTTTGGGTCTATAAAAATAATTTTATATTCCTTGCTTTGCTTATGCCTTAGCCAAAAGATAAAATCGGGATAAAACTTCCTATACGCTTGATTTTGTGAATCAAAATAAGGAATGTAAATAGAATCTACATTTTCTACAATCTTGCTAAAGCACCATTCATAGTTTTTTAACGCATTGTCTTTATCTTTTACATACTTTTGTAATTCTCTCAAAAACTCTACTTCACTTTTTTCTTTTATCGCATACACAATCCGCCCATCTTGTCGCTCATCAATCACCAAAGGATTATAATAATGCTCTTGCAAACTAGAATCTAAAACATATCCATAGACTTCGGCTCTTTTTTCATTCTGTTGTGCTTGCAAGATTGTCTCTATGTATTCTTTTGGCACTCCCTTAGATTCTAAATCCTCTCTTTCCTCCATAGTTTTTGCTTCTACAATCTCTTTTATTTTTGCATTCATCTCTTCTACAATACTAAAATCAAGTGTGGAGCTAAACTTTTCAAAATGGCAAATTTCATCTTTGATTTCCTCAAATTTATCCAATTCTTTACTCTTAGTATGAAAGAATCTCTCCAAAACGCTCAAAGCATTCTCCGCTTTGAGTGTTTGTATATCCCCATCTATTTTAATCGCTTTTGTTTCGCCCTCATTTGCTATTTTTTCTTTCACTTTGCATAATGTTTGATAGCCTAAATCTTTTGCTCTTATACTCTCATTCAAAAGTAGCACATCTTCATCAAAGGATTCTATATAACTTTTCAACTCCTTAAAATCACACTTTGAGATGGTATAAGGCTTATTTTGTAAGCTTGTGGAATCTCTATATTTTGGCACAAGCAGGGGCTTAAAGGCTTTGCTTTTTCTAAATCCACTTAAGGGGTGGCTTTGGATAAATTCCTCTAATCCCTCTAAAATCCCTTTTATCGCCTCTGTTTGAGTTGCCATTATAAAAAGCGTCTCAATACCTAAAGCTTTATTGCGAAATCTTTCCCGCAGATTAAAATCAAGCCTCTCACATTGCCCAAACCTTTTTCTCACTCCCTTAAAAGGCTCAATCCTCACACCTCGTCCAATGGTTTGCAAAACATATTTTTTGGCATTTTTACTGCCTATGTTAATAAAGCTAATCATATTCACGCGATTACTATCCCAGCCCTCACTAAAGACTTTGCTTCCCATCATAATTTGTATGGGCGAGTCGCTATGATTAATATCTTGAAAATATCCATTGGTAATATCTTCTCCACTCTCAATACCCAAGTTACTTAGATATTGCTTCTCCCATTCTCGAATACTTCCAATATTTAAAAGTAAAAAGGGTTCTTTAGCGTTTTTGGATTTAAAGACAATCTCTTTGGTATTGCCCTTTATCCTACACGCTTCAATCATAGAACTTTGCGAGGCATAAAACATTTCTTTCCTTAAAGTCTTAGAATCCATTGTTTGAATAACCCCTAAAAATTCCTCATCTAAGCTTAGATTTTTATCAAAATACAAGTTTTGGTTTTGTGAGAGTTTCTCATAGAGATTTTGTGCTAAAGACATAATATCTCTATCCTCTTTTAAAATCTGCAAAATCGCCTCAAAGTAAAGCTTTATCCCCGCATCTTGCGTATTGACTTTATCCGCAACAGCAATAATCAGCGGTTGATGATAGGCAAGTTTTAAGTTCTTGCTAAATTTTTGCATTATGTTTTCTCTATGCTTTTTGATTGCGCAAAAGAGTATAAAACTCTCCAAGATTTTTACGATTTGCTCCTCATTTTTTTCTTTATCCCTAAAGGCTTTTAAATCAGAATCCAACACCGCGATATTTTTGCCATACCCTTGAAGATTAAACTTTTCTAAATTATAATTAAACGCACAAGTTTGCAAATCAAAACTATCACTAAAGGTTGCGGAGAAATTAAAAATAAAGCCCTTATTATTTTTGCCCTCTGCAAGCTCCCTTATATAGCCTTTGCGCACAGAATCTTTGCTATCGCCCTTATGCGCCTCATCAAGCAGCACAATCCAACCCTCGTCTCTTAAAAAGTTCTTATAGTTTAATCGCTTCGCTTTAGAATCCTTGCCGACATTTTCGCTCGTATCTAGCAAATCACTGCGTCCAATAAAAACGATATTCTCATCAAAGAGTGAAGTGCCATAACTCACGCTTTCATAGTCTTTTAAATCTTTTAATGTAATTTTTTGCTTTGATAGGTGTTATATTCTTTGATATGCGCCTTAAACTGCTCTAAAATCTTATCGTTTGGCACAAGCAACATTATGGGTTTGGCAGGCAAAGTTTTCAGTCCAAACAAATCGTGCAAAAGGGCAATTAGCTTTATCATCACGATACTTTTGCCGCTCCCCGTTGCCATCCAAAAACTTGCTGTGTTGATTTGCTCTTTTGTTATGCCCTCTAATCCACACTCTAAGTAACTTTGGTAAAGAGAATCAGGGCTTTGTGTATAGAGGCTTAAAGCAGCAATCGCGCTTTTAAGGGCTGCGATTTGATATTCTTGCAAAGAAATGCTATGAGAAAAGCTACCAAATTCAAGGGAGGCAAAAAGGGATTCAAAGTCCTGAATCTTTGGTGCAAGGATTTCTTTAAGAATCAATTTTTTCTCTAAAGTTGCTTTTTGTGCGGATTTTGTTTTACTCATTTGCTTTTCCTTTTCTCAAGGCTTTTGTTTGTGCATTAAATTCCTCATAGGCGATTTCTATTTCTTCTTTTGTTTTTTGTTTGTAAAGATTGTATTCTTTATGCGCCTTTTCTAGGGCTTTTTGATGAGAGATTTTCCCCGCACCTTGCAACACTTCCCGCCCACTAAACTTTAAAAACTCATTGAGTTTTTCTAAATGCTCTTGCATGGTTTTTGTTTCGCGATTGAGCGCACTAAGCTCTGCAAATTCAAAATATGCTGTAACAATTCTATTTAATGCCTCTAATTCCTCTTGATTTAAATAATTTTTAGCAATCTCACTTTCTTTTTTTGTTGGCATAGTGCCCTTGAAATTTGTAAGTCCCATATTAATTTTATCAGAATCTGCCCTTTGAAAGACAATCTCACTCGCTGTCCGTCCGTGTGCGGAATAATGCAGTTTGTTTTGAATGGTTTTAAAAAGCTCTTGGACTTGCAAAGAATCTTTATCATAATCTATGGCAGTGCTAAAAATCTTTAACACTTGGGCGTGCATTCTTGCTTCACTAGAGCGAATATCTCTAAGTCGCTCTAAAAGCTCATCAAAATAATCTTGTTTTTGTCCCTTTAACCGCTCATCATCAAGCACAAAGCCCTTAATGAGATATTCTTTTAAGATTTTACTTGCCCATTGGCGAAACTGCGTGGCTCTTTTGGAATTGACACGATAGCCCACAGAGATAATCATATCAAGGTTGTAATACAATGTCTCATAAGTTTTGCCATCATTTGCAGTATGTGCAATTTTTGCACATACTGAATTTTCCACTAATTCGCCCTCTTCAAAAATATTTTTGATATGCTTAGTAATCACACTTCTATCTTTATCAAAAAGCTCGGCAATCTGCCTTTGCGTAAGCCATAAGGTTTCATTTTCTAATCTTATGTTAATGGCGGGATTATTTGCACTATCTTGATAGATAATGATTGGATTTGTTTGCTTATCTTGTTTCATTGTGTGCCTTTGTATGATTTGCCATCTTTGGCAGTATGTAAGTATTCCTTACATACTGAATCCTCTTGCAGGATATTTCTTATATGCAAACTTATATTTTGTTTTGAGGTGTCAAAACGAAGTTTCTTTAGATGTAATCTTGCAAATGCAAAAAGTTTTGCCATAGCATCTTGGGCTAAAAATACACTCTCGCCAAGCTCATAGAGCTCAACCTTAACTTTTTTATCTTGTGTGGTGTAGAGGAGGAGGTTGGGCATATTATTCCCCTTGTATATTGTCAAAAAGTGTTGGTTCTTTATATTGATATGTTACCCTTAGATATTTTTCTAAGTCTTTTGGAATATCTTTTATTTTATTTTCATTGAAATTAAAAATTTCTTGTATAAAATACTGCCCACTTTCTTTATTCCCATTTTTCATTATCGTATCCGTACGCACTAAAGCCTTTATAATATCATCTTGATTGCCTTCTTTTAATGGATATTGTCCGCCTAGAAAACCTGAAATAAAATTATTATCTGATATTTCAGCCTTAATATTCTTATTATTATGAAGTAGCCCAAAAGTCCATTTCCCTTGCTCTCTTGTATTTATTGATTTTAAAATAATTAAATCACATATTTCATATTCTGGCTCTAACTGCCGAATAATATCTCCTTTTCTAATATGTGCATAAAAATTTTTTTTCTCAATAGGTTCTTCATTGTTAGGATTAAAACTTATACTCTTAATAGTTTTGCTCTTATTTATTAAAGTATAAAGCTCACTTTTTTCCTTTATCGACTTATCTAAAATATACTTATTATCTGTATTGTTGTTAATAATTTCAAGAGTATTCACACTTTTTTCTAACACTCCTTTGATTGCATCTCTTAATAATTCCCCTGCTTTTTCCGCATAATAAGGAGTTTCATTACCTGTCAATCCTTTCACAAAAGCTTTTCCTAAATCGCTTTCACCAAGCCAACTCATAATTGCCAAAGCAGCTCCAACAATTCCTATTTTAATCTTAAATGAGCCTATTTCATAAGGATAGACAACAAAAAATTCTTTTGATGAACTAGTAAAGAGTTTTTTAGTAAGGCTATCACCAATATTATTCACAGCTTGAATAATTTTATCCATTTCTTCAAGTGTAATATAGTGTTCTTCTTGCCCTAAATAAATATTGAAAATTTGTGCATTTTCCATTCCTCTACTCCCACCATATTAGATTTTTCAGTTTTGGGTATTTGGCTAAATCTAGCGAATCTAAAGAGACAATCTCTCCATTATCAAACTCACAAGATTCTATGCCTTTGGAATCCAAAAACAATCTCTTGATTTTCCAACCCATAAGGTTTGCTATGGTTTGAAAAATATCAAAGTCTTGGCGATACTCTGTGTGCATATCAAGGCACACACTCTCGCCCTTATGTAGCTTATCAATGAGTTTGCGGGATTTGCGATAGTCTAGTATTGCTTCACATTTAGCATAATCTTTACCTTTGTAGTTATTTTTGTTTTCCACCTTTTGAGGCTCTTTACACTCAAGCACATATTCACAATGGCTTAACGCCTCTTCATAAGATTCTAATTCATAGTAGCGAAATGCTCCACCACCTTGATAAGCGCATTCTTTAGAGATTCCACTTTGGAATCCTGCAATGACTTTTTTAAGGCGAGGAATAATGACATTATAAAAATGTTCGCCCATTTCCACGCCTAGCCATTTACGCCCGAGTTTTTGCGCTACTGCTAAGGTTGTGCCACTTCCCGCAAAAAAGTCAAGCACAATAGGCGTTGTCTTTAAGCGACAAATCGCGGATTCTACGCCAAAGTCTTGGTCATTTAGGCTTACTAAACTCCCTTCGCCTTTGTCTTGAAAACCGCAATTTCTCATCTCAAATACTTCCGCCTTAGAATCTACCTTTGTAGCAATTTCACAAATGCGCTTTAAAAGCTTTTCGGGTTTGGGATTCTCAAATACTCCTTTATCCAATATGGAAGCCAAATCTTCATTACCTTCGTGTGTGCTACCTGCTTCTTGATAACTCCAAAAAGTTCCTATTGTTTTACCTTGTTTTACTTCACTCAAATAAGTTTTTTTATCAATGCCACCATTTTTATTAAAGTAGAGTCCATTTTCAAAATAAATTTCCATCAATCTTTCTTTAGAATATCTTGGATACCTGCCTTTCGGAGCACTCCAAGAGATTCCATTTGGGAATGTAATAGTATAAAGATTATTTTCGCTTCCACTTTTAGCATGCAATGGTGTAGCTTTCCATGCTCCTTTTGGGTCATTATCGGGATTCTTATAAGCAGCGTCCATAGATTCTGTTCTAGCTAAAAGATTAAAACTAAATCTATCAATATTGCTAGAAAAACAAAAAATATTTTCATTTTGATTAGAAGCATATTTAGCATCATTAGAGGTTGTATATTTTCCCTGCCACACAAAATTTGCTACAAAATTCTCCTCTCCAAACACCTCATCACACACAAGCTTTAATCTCGCTTGTTCTTTGTCATCAATGCTTATAAACATACTGCCTTTATCGTTTAAAAGCTCTTTGGAAAGTTCTAGGCGATTGTTTATCATACTTAGCCACGAAGTGTGATTGAAATTATCCGCATAGATAAAGCCATCACTCCCTGTATTATAAGGCGGGTCAATATAGATTAAATCTACTTTGCCTTGATATTTGGGCATTAGCGAATTCAAAGCTTGAAAATTATCCGCTTTAATCAGTTCGCCATTCAACACAGATTCTAAATTTTCAAAACTACTTAGAATCTTATATTTTGTCTCTTTGGTAAAGTGCTTTGTATCAAGGGGTAAAAATTTGTATTTTTCATCACTTAATAAATCCTCTTTCTTAAAATCCTCATCAACGAGATTTAATTCTTGCCATTCTTTGATTTGGGATTTAAAGCCTTTGTCGTTTGTTATGGAATCCATAAGATTTGGATTAAGCTTATCCACACTAAAAACATACTCTGTCTTTTTTGCAAATTTGGGCTTTAGCCATACAGCCTTTAGCTCATTTTCAAAATCACCTATAAGCTTAATCACCTCATAGGCGATATTTTTAATGCGTTGCAAATGTGCGATAATCTCTGGATTCCACTCTTGAATTGCACTTTCTTTATAAAGATAGCCAAACATCCACAAATCAAACTGCTCTCTTAAAAAGGCGGTCGCATTTTTGTGGATAAAGAAATCTATTTCGCTTTGCTTTTTATAGCTTCTAAAGATTTTTTTCAATTCCTCTTCATTGATTTTGATTTTAGAATCTTTAAGGATTGTATTTTGTTTTAAATCCTTTAAAAACTCCTCGCTAAACTCATTAGAATTTTGTTTAAAGACATTGTTGAGATTAGGGAATAAGTCTTTTTGGTTGCTTACCTTGATAAGAATCTGTGCTTTGCCCTCATCATTTATTTCAACATTTACAAATTTAAAAATAATTTTGTTTTTAGTATTATCGGCATTTTGCTTATATTCACTCGCATCAAATACGACTTCATAGCTTTGCTCATCGCTTAAAGTGAGGCTTTGGTAGAGTGTGTCGGATTTCACATAATAGAGATTCTGCGTTTTGTAGAATAGGCTTGTGTCTTTGGAGTTGGTATAGATTTTGGCATAGATGTTTTTATAAGCGGGAGTATCGTTAAAAAATGGCGTGCCGCTCTCATTAAGATAGCTATCAAAGAAAGTAAAAAGCTTGTTATAAATATCGTGGGATTGTAGCTCTCCCTCAATTTGTGAATCTAAATAGGCTTTGATATGATTAAAGTATTGCTCTTTGATTTGAAGTAGATTGCTAAAGCCACTTTTAGCGATATTTCCTTCCTCAAAGTCTTTGATTTTCACACCCAAATAGCAATCCTCTAACTTAGAATAAAACGCTTTTTTGTAGTTCATATATAAACACTCCCTCATACCTTTAATTTACGCTATTTTAGCGAGATTGGGCTTAATTTCTTATTGGATTGTTTTTTGAATTTGAGTGCAAGTTTTACGCAAAATAAGGAATAATCTTATATTCCATATCGTTTTCTTCCAAAAATTTTTTTACCCCATAATCCACACTTTCACAACTCGTTACAAACACTCGGCGAACACTTCTTTTAGCAAAAATCCTTTGATTTTGCTCTAAGTATGCGGTGCAATCGCCTAAAAAGATTCTTAAATGCTCCTGCTTCACTTGCGAATGCTCCCAATTCTTGCACTGAATCAAAAGCGCCTCTTTACCTTTATATGCAATGATGTCAATGCCTTTATCGCGCCGACCCTCCTTAAGTCCTTTAGGATATACCTTGTAACCCTGCTGTTTATAATGCCTAACAATTTGCAATTCGTATTTATCGCCTTTTTGCTTGTTTTGTGATTTATTAGAAAATTTGTGAGTTTTATGTTTTACTTGAGTGTCGTTAGGGTATTCATAATCTTTATTAATATAATTTTTGTGTTTTTTAGGGAAAAAATAAAATATCATCAAGATAAGAACTGATACAAACAATATTTCCACAAACGTCTCCTTATCCCCATAAACACTCAAATGCCATTAACAAATTATCCTCTCCCATCTTCTAGCACTTTAGATTCTCCATTAGATTCTATTTCCAACACGACATAAGGAAGTCCTTGAATGTTTAGCTCACGCATAAAGGGGTCGGGGTCGTTTTGCTCCATATTCCACACGCCCGCACCGCTTTTAGAATCCACGCCTTGCGCCTCACCTCCCTGTGGCATATCTTTATTAAGCTTGAGACGCTCGGCATTGTAAGATTCCTTTAAATCCGCAAATTCTAGGGTTGTAGATGAATTTTTGAGGTTGTGCGAGGTAAGCGAATGAGGTGTATTAGACATACTCCGCAATGAAGTGTCCGATGCACTCCTCAAAAAGTCGCTACAAACCGAATTTGCGCCTACGCCCCACTTGCCCTCGCATATCAACTTCGCCCCAATCATCGCAGGCACACCTGTCGTATAGCTCACGCCTTGCGCATTGACTTCTGCGAAACATTTCTCGTGCTCACATACATTATAGATATAAATCGTGCGCTCCTTGCCCTCTTTCACGCCCTTAATGTAGCAGCCGATATTTGTCTTGCCCTTTGTGCGTGAAGCTAGACTTGCAGGGTCGGGCAAAAGCGTCTTTAACACTTCTATTGGCACGATTTTTTGCCCCTTGTGTTCCACAGAATCCACGCGCAAAAGCCCGACATTCTCCAAGCACTTCATATGCGTGAGGTAACTCTCGCCAAAAGTCATAAAAAAGCGGATTCTTTTTAAGCCCCTAATATTACGCACAAGCGATTCTAGCTCCTCGTGATAAAGCAAATAGCTGTTTTTCACGCCCACTTCGGGATAATCCCACTCTTTCATTAGCGCAAGGGGTGGAATATCGCGCCATTCACCATTAAAATATGGCTCATTTTTCAAATCCTGCGTGTTAGATTCCAATTTAAAATGCTTCTCTTTAGCCTCAAATTTGCGATAAATGCTATCACGCGAGAGGTCAAAGTTTTGTGCATATTGACTTTGAGAATCTTTTACCCAAAATCGCGCTTTGGAGCTTACCTCACGCAAGTTTATCTCGGGATTAAAGTTTGTCGCAAAGGCGTATCCGTGGTCTCCTGCGTTGCAATCCAAAATATCAATGCTTTCTATTGTATCAAAATAATGCTTCTGCGCATACGCACAAAAGACATTTGTAACGCCCGGGTCAAAGCCACTGCCAAGCAGTGCGTAAATCCCCGCTTCTTTGTAGTGCGTGTCATACGCCCACTGCTCTTTATACTCAAAATGTGCAGAATCGGGGTGTTCATAGTTTGCAGTGTCTAAATAATGCGTCTTTGTGCGCAAACACGCCTCCATAATACTCAAGTCCTGATAGGGAAGCGCGACATTCACCACAAGCTTTGGGCGGTATTTATTAATCAAAGCCACAAGGGATTCCACATTATCCGCATCAACTTCATCAATCTCAATTTCGCCTAAACCCTTAGCGCGGATAGAATCTGCGATTGCCTTGCATTTACTCAATGTGCGTGAAGCCAAAATAATGCGTGAAAACACTTCGCGATTTTGTGCCATTTTGTGCGCGACAACGCCCCCTACACCGCCTGCTCCGATTTGTAAAACAACAGCCATTGAACAATCCTTATGAAACAAAATGAAGCAATTTTACAAAATTTTTCTTTAAGATTTCAAGGAAAGATTAGAGGATAATTTTATTTTAATTATGTTAGAATCTTATCTCAAAACTTTATGTTTTAATTTATTTTAAGGATTAATTATGTTTAAATTACGCACATTACCATTTACCGAGATTACAGGTTTTATTAGTAAAGAAACCTGCGAATATCATCACGGCAAACACCACCAAACCTACATCAACAATCTAAATAATTTGATTAAGGGAACGGAATTTGAAAGTAAAGGCTTATTTGAGATTCTCACAAAATCACAAGGAGGCGTGTTTAATAATGCTGCACAAGTGTATAACCATGACTTTTATTGGGATTGCGTTAGCCCAAATGTAAGCAACAAAAGCTCCGAGCTAGACGAAGCCATCAAAGCAAGTTTTGGAGATATGGAGAAATTTAAAGAAGCATTTTTAAATTCCGCCACTACGCTTTTTGGTTCTGGTTGGTGTTGGCTTGTCTATAACCCTGCAACAAGCAAGCTAGAAATCAAGCAAACAAGCAATGCACAAACCCCCGTAACAGACGGGTTGATTCCTGTGCTTGTCGTAGATGTGTGGGAACACGCATATTATATTGACCACAGAAACGCGCGTCCTGCGTATTTGGAAAAGTTTTTTAGTCATATTAATTGGGAATTTGTCTCTAAAGTATTTGCGGGCGCAAAAGCACAAGGGATAGATTCTGTGAAAAACTACACAAAATCTCTCCACTCTTAAATGGTTCCAAACTTCAAGATTCCATAAGGAATCTTGAATGCTTTTAACACTCCAAAACAATATCAATCTTAAATTAGTAGCAGTTATCACCTTACGCCTCTAGCGCAAAGCTTTGTGTTTTGTTTAAATGGTCTATCGTGTAGAGATTATAAAGATTCTCTACAATCCTTTCTTGTTTTTGCCCTGCAAGCTGGATTGCAAACCCCAAAAATTTTCCATTTTTATTGACTAATCGTTGCACCATTTCTGCGCCTATATCTTTTAAGCTCACAATTTCCTCTCCTTGTCGGATTCCATATTCACTAAAATCTATTTTGCTTAGTTCCTCATCACTCTTGCTTCTTGCCTCTAGGCTGATTCCAGCCCTATCGCCCCTTTTGGTAATATAAAGCTCACCTGTCTCATTATAAAGCTCATTTACGAGAATCTCTCGCCCTGATTCAAAGCGAAGTAGAATCCTGCCATCTTTCTCAAGTCTCATAGAAGTTACAGCCTCCGCATCTTGCATAGCCGCTGCGACTTCTTTGCTTAAAATTGGGTCATCAAGCGCATTTTTGATTCTCTCTAGCCCTCGCTAAACTCTATTCCAACAATACTATGAAACTTTTGCCTTATGGCACTCATTTGGCTAGATTCCTCTAGCGATTCTACTTTCTCCTTTATCTCGCTATCTACTAGCTCATTATTGAGCAGATTCTCTTTTGCGACCATAAAGCTATTTTTCGCCTCATAATATTCATCATACAACTTCGTAAATGCCTCTTTATACTGCTCCTCATAGCTTGGCTTACTTTTATTATGCAGACGACTGTATTTCTCCTCAAACTCTCGGATATTAAGCCCATCATAAAAAGACGATGGTCTTGAGCCATTATCTAGCCTATCTACCACCTTAAATTCCTCTAGCACCTCCACTCCCGCTAGATTCGTCTTTTTATAGGCAAAATTTGTGATAAACTCTCCACTTGCAAAAAGGGCTTCATTGACTTCTTTGTCTTTGAGATTCACCCAGCCTTCTTTATCAGCATAGGCTTCAAACATATCTCTAATGTCCTTTTTGTTTATCTCTTTGTAATGCTGCTCGGGTGGGAATAGGCTCATTTCCTGCCCCCTAAATGCGCGAATATCCACATAAGGACTTAGCTTTTTATCATCTGGAATCTTTCTAAAGTGATAGTTTGCGCGATATTCTTTGATTTGCGCTAGAGTTAGCCCATCATACCCTATGCTTTTGTCATAGCCTTTGATGAAGTCATACAAATCTATTCTACTAACCACATCACTTAAGTTTGCGATTCTATACTCGCCATTGCCATTATCCACACGGAGTTTCAGCTTAGAGAATAGCTCGTCCTCTTTATCTAAGAATCCGTCATTATTGCATCAAAGTTAAAGAGATTCCCAATCTTCCCCACATCTCCCACGCCTAAGGAATCGTTATCACCTAGCATATCTAAAAAACTTCCGCCTCTCCTATTGCGGTTTTTAGCTTCGCAGATTCTGCAAGTGCATTTAATTGCAAATAATCGCTGCCTGTATAGTAAGCACCATTGTTTCTTTCAAGCATAGAATTGCTATTATTAAAGGCATATTGACTGCCTTGAGAACTCCATACATTCTTGCTAGCTAGATTTGTAAAATTAACAATATTGCGATTGTTAAAGCTCTGAAAACTAGTATTAGCCATTATAAAATTAGTTACAGAATTGTTCGCGGAAGCTCTTAACTCTTTCGTATATTCCGCATTCCACTGAAATTTTCCATTGACAATTTTTGGCTTGCCATTTTCATCTAGTTCTACTTTATCCTTAAGGCTTAATTTATTTTTGATTGCTAATGCCTCATTAGAATTTGCATTTGCAAATAAATGCTTTGAATCATTTACTTTCCCTAAATACATTTAAAGTCCTATTGTGCTTCTAATGTCTATTACAATATCATTACTATCAGCATACACAATGAAAGAATCCTCTGCCAAAAATGATGGCTGCCCCATTATTACAGCATTGATATTATCTACAAGTTCCGTGTCTAATCCAAAGACATTTTGCCTATTTTGTTGTATTAATTGAGCTTTCGCATTGTAGTTATACATAAGCTCAAACATATAAATACCGGGTTGCCAAAAAAATTCTTTCACAGGAACGCAAGAATTTAGGCTTATTTCAGCATTATCAATTTTAAAGATATTTTCAAAATTTACCCCACCAAATCCACATTTCTTGTAAAAGTTCTAGATTTTCTCTCCTCATCAGTAGCAGTTTTCCAACCTATTGTATAGAGATTTGCTTGTTGAAATGCTTGGATATACACCCATTCATTAAGCGGATAAGGCTTGGTTGTATAAACTCTATCCGTAGAATAATCTGTTATCGCTGAAGTAATCTGTAATGTCCCATCTGCATTAATCACAGCGTGGAAATAATCTTTTACTCCATTTTTACTATAGTTGCGAGAAAATATTACTCTATTTGCAAAATCTCTGTAAGAAGTTGCATATATCCACATTCTCGCACTATTGGTCCCCCTGTATTATCTCCTTGAAAAATACCATTATAAGCATTTCTTATAGCGTCCCACTCTGAAATATTTTTCTCCACTACCCCTTTTTTACTATTCGCTACCTTTTGTAACACTTCTTGAAGCACTTTGCCCTCTAAAGTTTTGCCAATTTTAGCATTTAGGGGTAAATTTATCTCTCCTGCACTTAAACCAAATGCCAATCCCGCACATAAAAATACAGCCAAACAAACCTTTTCATAGCCAATTCCTTCTTGTTTTATTTTATTTAAGGTTCTTTAATTATAGTATTCATATCGGCAATTTATCGTAAAAACTTAAATAGGATTTATTGCTTTGGTTTTTGCCATTGTGAGGAATGAACGCAGTAAGAGACGAAATAATTTATCATTTTGTATTACTTTGGTTTGCCACCGCGTCATTGCGAAGCCTCATTAGAGGCTGTGGCAATCCATAATCTAAGCTAAAGACCAATCTACAATGGAATCTCAATGGAGAGATTCTTAATTATGGATTGCCACGAAAATTTTTCAAATTTTCTCGCAATGACAGAGTGAAATCCCTAATTCCGCTAATGCAGAATCCCACAGAGACACACTTAAGCTTCCACAACCTGCAAACACTTCACAAGGGATTCCAAACTTAAATGATTTTTTTGCTCCCCGCTTTCCATATTTTTAAGCGTATAAGTCTTTTGCGCTTCCTCCTCCTCTCCTAACACAATCACATATTTATATCCCTTAGTATTCGCATAAGCAAAAGACTTTTTAGGCTTCACAATCTCGGGATAAACTTCTATTTTCAAGCCAAGATTCCGCAAATTCTGTGCCGCAAAATAGCCATATTCCAAGCTCTGAAGCGGAATTAGCAAAGCATCTGCGACATTTGCACTACTTTGCATTAAGCCTAGCTCCTCTAGCCCCGCAAGCATTCTATCTAGCCCGATACTCGCACCCACACCGCTTAAAGAATCCTTAGAAAAGTTTTGCGTCAAATTATCATAACGACCACCCGAACAAACTGAACCAAGTGCGGACAAATTGTCCAATGTCGTTTCATAAATGATTCCGGTATAATACCCAAGCCCACGCGCAATAGAAAGATTGATTTGATAAAACTCTTGCGGAATCAGAGGCTTTAGCAACACACAAAGTGCGCAAAGTTCATTTAAACCCTCTGCCAAAGTCGCATTTCTTGCCTTGTAAGATTCTAATTTCGCCAAAAACTCCAAAGAACTTCCCTCTTGCTTTTGCGCGATAAAATCCAAAAGCATAGCAATTTGCTCACTCTTAAGACTCGTTTCTTTTTCTAGCTCCTCGCACACACTCTTGTGCCCTATTTTATCCATCTTATCAACAATTCTTAGCACTTCAATCGTTTGCGATTGTGCTCCCAAAGATTCCATTAAACCATTAAAAATCTTGCGATTATTTAGTGCAATCGTAAATCTCTCCACACCTAAATGACGCAAAGTCTGATAAATCACTTGGACAATTTCTGCATCTGCTCCAATACTTTGTGTGCCAATAAAATCAAAATCACATTGTGTAAATTCCCTGTAACGCCCTTTTTGAGCGCGCTCACCACGAAACACATTACCGATACAATATCTCTTAAAAGGCAAACCAAGCTCGTTTTTGTATTGTGCGATAAAACGCGCAAGAGGCACGGTTAAATCAAACCGCAACGCAACCTCACGTCCTCCGTGGTCCAAAAAATGATACATTTCTTTTTGGATTTCCTCACTACCTTGCTTTTTTAGAATCTCTGCATATTCTAAATGCGGTGTTTCAATGGGAGAGAAGCCAAATTTCTCAAAGGATTCTACAATGCTTTTTAGCATTTGAGACTTCGCGTAAGATTCCTTAGGAAGTCGGTCTTTAAAGCCGCTTAAAGTGCGTGGTGTAATCATTTTTTTGCTCCGATTTTATTCTATTAAATTTCTAAGGAGGCAAGTTTAACAAAAATATGCTAAAGAATTTTAAAATTTATGCTAAATCTTAGTATTTTTTAGATATAATTTGCTTTTTATTTTATCTAAAATTTTAAAGGCTGTTATGATGAAAAAAGGAATCCACCCAGAATATGTCCCTTGCAAAGTAACTTGCGTTACTAGTGGCAAAGAAATAGAAGTCCTAAGCACAAAACCTACTTTGAGAATTGACATTTCTTCGTTTTGCCATCCTTTTTATACCGGTTCAGACAAAGTTGTAGATACCGCAGGAAGAGTGGAGAAATTCAAGCAAAGATACAACCTCAAATAACCCATTCTTATGGTTACTTTTCTGCCAACTCCTATTGGCAATCTACAAGATATTACATTGCGCACAATAGAGGCTTTAAAACATTGCGAAGTGCTATTATGCGAGGATACAAGAGTCAGCAAACGATTAATTGCACTGCTCACAGAGCGTGGGATTCTCTCTTTTAGAGATTATCAATATTTTTCCTTTCATACGCATAACGCATCGCAATTTCTTAGTCAAGCAACAGAAGAGTTTTTCAGTCAAAAAATTGGCTTTTTAAGCGACGCTGGAATGCCATGTATTAGCGACCCTGGCGTAGAGCTTGTGCGATTCTTGCAGGAGAGAAGTTTGCCTTATGAAGTGTTAGGTGGGATTAGTGCAGTTACTTTGGCGGTAGCATTTAGCGGAATCATAGAAAAAGAATTTAGCTTTTTAGGATTTCTGCCACACAAGATAAAAGAACGTTTAGAATCCCTACACAGAGCATTCAAGAGCCCTTATCCTGTTGTTTTTTATGAATCGACACACAGATTGCTAGAAACCTTAGAACTAATGACGCAAATTGATTCCTTGCGCATAGTTTTTTTAGCAAAAGAATTAACAAAAAAGCACCAACAAACCTTTAAAGACACCTTAAAGCAAATCAAAGAATCTTTTACGCAAAAATGCCGCAAAGATTCTGCATTTCTTAAAGGCGAGTGGGTGATTATTCTTAGCCCTACAACAGACCAACAAGAAGAAAAAGTCCTGACGCAAGAAATGGTATTAAGCCTAGAGATTCCGCCTAAAATAAAAGCTAAGATTCTAGCAAAATTAAAGGGCGGAAATGCGAGTGAATATTATGAATTATTAACAAAATAAACAAAAAATTTAAGAAAAAATAGGATAAAATCAATGATTGTTTATGGGAAGCACATTGCTGAACTTGTTCTTTTAAAACATAGCGAAAAAATACAAACCATTTACCTTGCTAAAGAGATTGACAAAAAGCTGTTTCAGGCTTTTGCAAAGCTAAATATCCCATTGCTTCGCGTAGATTCCAAAAAGGCGCAAGCTTTAGCAAAAGGTGGAAATCATCAAGGCTATTTGCTAGAGATTTCCCCTCTTGTGCCATTGGAATGGAATGCCATTAAGACAATGCAATTTGTGCTAGTGTTGTGCGGCGTTAATGATGTTGGGAATCTTGGGGCACTCTTTCGCAGTAGTTATGTGCTAGGTGTAGATGGAATCGTAATTTGTGGCTTAAAAGAATTAAAACAAGAAGGGGTATTGCGCGCAAGTGCAGGAGCAATGTTGGATATGCCCTTTGCAGTCGTGCATAATGCGCTAGATGTTGCAAATGAGCTTAGATTGGCTAATTTTACCCTTTATGGAACCAATCCAAAAGGCACACATCTCACGCAAATACCAAAGGGCAAAAAAGCATTATTTTTAGGAAATGAGGGAGAGGGTTTGGGAAATAGAATCTTAAAAAAAATGGACCAAAACCTTGCTATTCCGCAAAAAAGAGAGTTTGATTCTCTCAATGTCAGCACAGCGGGTGCAATTTTAATAGATAGGATTATGAATGGAAGATATTGAAAAATTAAAAAAAATTGGAGCAAGAGAAATCTCAAAACACACACATATGGCGTTAAACAAAATCCAATTTATTTTGGATTCCAACTTTGAAGCACTCCAAGACCATACGACAACGATTGGATTAGTCAAGATTTTGGAGCGCGAATATAATGTCAATTTACAAAAATGGCAAGAGGAATATAATGAGTTTTGGAATAACCGCCCTGACCAAAAACAAGAAAGCCTAGAAACAGTCATTAATTTCAAGGTTACGCACGAAGTCATCAAACAAAATAATTCCCAAAAATACCTCATTCTTAGTGCAATTATTATCCTCTTTTTGGGTGTTGGATTTTATGCTTGGACAAATTTCTCTGACAATTCCGCTAAAGAAACTACCAAAGAGCCAACACCAATAGAATCTCAACATACTAACCCCAATGTAGAACTAGAAAATACAGAAAACAATGCCACAGAAAATATAGTAGCTCCCGCTACATCTGCAAAAGACGAACCACTATCCACAAATACTTCTTTAGACGCCTCTGCCTCTGCGCCTCTAAATGAGCTACCACAAGTTGCTAATACAGAAAATACACAAGATTCTATCCAATCTACACCCAACACCCCAACACAAGCTATTACAACATCTACACGCAAGTTAGAAATCGTCCCTCGCTCCAATGTTTGGGTTGGAATCGTGTATTTAGATACACGCAAAAAAACTTCACTCCTAACAAGCAATGCCATAGAGATTGACTTAACCCGCCCGCAAACTATTATTACAGGACACGGAATGCTAGATTTAAACAACAATGGCGAACTAACAAACTACAACAAAGCAGAAAAAATGCTTTTTTGGGTAGATGAAGCAGGAAACTTCAGTGAAATTACGCTTGCACAATATAATCAACATACAAGGGGATTAGGGTGGTAGAAATAACCCGCAAATGCTTATGGATTGTCCTTTTTGTTTGTCTGCTAGAAAATTCTATTAATGCACAAACTCCTACATTACAAAATCCGATTGATTACAAAGTTGCGCAACTCTTAGGCGTGCAAGAATATAAAACAAATCAAAAATTTATCCAAAGACTCTTTAGCAATCAAAGATATTTTTTGGATAGTGCAGGACAACCAGATTTATATAAAATCTCTCAAACACTTAAACAAAATGGTTTATTAAAGCTCACTTTTAAGCAACCAATGGAACTTGAAGTTACCTTTAGTGTCAAGGAAAATCCAACCACTTTTACAAATGTACTCTATGATATTTTAAATGAAATGGGATATTATTACTTTCTACTTAAAGAAAGTGTGCTTAACGAACAACAATTTAAGTTTATTCTCTCTATGAATACTGAATATGCGATTGACCCTACGCTTTTACAAGAAAAACTATACGATTATGGCTACAAAGTTTTAAATATTGAACGAAGCCACATATATCAATGGAATTACATTATCACAAATACTACATTTCAATACCCAAAAGCAACCAAATTAACCACCAATGAAACGAATCACAAAGCCAATCTAAAGGGAGAATATTGGTATCAAATTGATAAAGGTAGCCGACTAGAAGTCAAATCAAGCAATGGAATCCTATGGTATCCAAAATTAATATTTTTTGATAAAAATCTGAATATTTTAGAAATTATTAGCAATCAAAAATCCTCACAGGCATTCCAAAAAGAGATTCCAAAGGGAGCAATGTTTGTAAAAATCACGGATACTTTTTTGCCCATTACAACAAAAAATGGCTTAGATGTAACACTAAAATGAAAATAAAAAGGAGAAAAAATGTTTAAAGAAATTGAGTTTGAAAGAATTAAAAGATTACCAAAGTATGTTTTTGCTGCCATTAACGAAATTAAATTAAAAATGCGTCAAGAGGGCGAAGATGTGATTGACTTTAGTATGGGAAACCCCGATGGCGCAACTCCAAAACATATCATAGATAAACTCTGTGAAGCAGCACACAAGCCCAAAAATCACGGCTATTCGGCAAGTAAAGGAATCTATAAACTCCGTCTTGCCATTGCAGATACCTACAAACGCAAATACGGAATCACTTTAAATCCCGACACACAAGTTTGTGTTTCTATGGGCTCTAAAGAGGGTTATGTGCATTTAGTCCAAGCAATTACAAATCCCGGTGATACTGCAATCGTTGCAGAGCCAGCTTATCCGATTCATTATTATGCCTTTATGCTAGCGGGTGCGAATGTAGCAACTTTTGGGTTAAAGTGGAATGAAAACTATGAATTAGATGAAGAGGCTTATTTTGAATCTCTACAAAAAGCCCTTAAAAACACAATGCCCAAACCAAAATTTGTTGTAACAAACTTTCCTCATAATCCTACCACGGTGGTTGTTTATAAGAGATTCTATGAAAGACTTGTGAATCTAGCAAAACAAGAGCGATTCTATATCATAAACGATATTGCCTATGCGGATTTGAGCTTTGGAGGTTATGTTGCACCCTCTATCTTTGAAATAGAAGGTGCGCTAGATGTCGCCGTAGAAGGCTATACTCTTTCTAAAAGCTATAATATGGCGGGTTGGCGAGTGGGTTGTATGGTAGGTAATGAAAAGCTCATTGGTGCGTTACAAAAAATCAAAAGTTGGCTAGACTATGGGCTTTACACTCCGATTCAAATCGCCTCTACAATTGCCTTAAATGGCGACCAAACTTGTGTGCAAGAGATTGCCCACAAATACGAACATCGTATGGAAGTGCTAATTGATAGCTTTGGAGCAGCTGGGTGGAAAATGACAAAACCAAAAGCAAGTATGTTTATTTGGGCGGAGATTCCAGAGTGCGCTAAACATCTAGGCAGTATGGAGTTTTCTAAACAGCTTTTGCAAGAGGCAAAAATCGCGGTAAGTCCGGGAATTGGCTTTGGCAATCACGGGGATAATTATGTTCGTATTGCTCTTATAGAAAATGAAAATAGGATTCGTCAAGCAGCAAGAAATCTTAAGAAATTTTTAAAACAATTTGAATCCAACGCATAGGCGCGGGGAAATAATGGTAAAGAAAGAATCGCAAAACCATAGTAATACACAACAAGCAAGAAACCACCAAAAACACAACCCTTTAAGCTTAAAGCAGCGAGTAGAGCAATATTTTCAGCTTCCAACCAAAGGAAGTAATATCAAAACAGAATTTTTAGCGGGCTTTACGATTTTTTTGTCTATGCTCTATGCGATTCCCGTCTCCGCAGAGATTCTCTCTCAAGCAGGAATGCCTAAAGAAGCCTTAATTACCGCAATTACACTTATTACAATTCTTTCTACTCTTGTGTGTGGAATCTATGCAAACACTCCCGTTGCGATGAGTGTGGGAATGGGGCTGAATGCGTATTTTACTTATGGTGTTGTGCAAGGCTATGGAATCTCGTGGCAGCAGGGCTTAGGAATCGTATTTGTTTCGGGCTTGATTTTTGCTTTGATTTCATTGAGCAATTTTAGGGTTTGGATTCTGAAATCTATCCCTAAAAACTTGCGTTTTGCTCTTTGTGTTGGACTAGGCGCATTTCTTGCAACCATTGGCTTAAAAGGCTTAGAAATATTCACGCTCCAAAATGATAATTTATTGCTCGGCGATTTAAGCCATATTACAACCCTTTTAGGAATTGTTGGGATTATGGTTGCGCTTGTTTTGTATGTTTTAAAAGTCAAAGGCGCGTTTATCCTTACGATTGCATTGCTTAGTGGAATAGGATTCTTATTTGAAATCGCACAAACCCCCACGCAAATCTTTTCCTCTCCTGCTTCTATTGCGCCCATTGCATTAGAGTTAGACGTGTTTGGCATTCTGAAATTCGCCTTTGTCCCTGTGATTTTAATGCTAATGGTTACGGATTTGTTTGATTCTTTAGGCACACTTTCTGGGATTGGAATCAAGGCAAATCTGTTTTATGGCTTAGACCACACAGAACGTGATACACCGCTAGAGCGCACCTTGCAAATAGATGCAGTAGCAACAATGGCTGGAGGGCTTCTTGGCACTTCTACAACAACGAGTTTTTTAGAATCCGCAAGTGGCACTGCCGCAGGAGGACGAAGTGGGCTTAGTGCAGTATTTGCGGCATTATTTTTTTGCTTGACACTTTTTATTTTGCCCCTGTTTTTGAGCATTCCCTCCTTTGCGATTTATCCCATTTTAGTTGTGATTGGTGCATTTATGTTTTTAGAGATTTCACATATTGATTTTAGCGATACAGATTCTTTGATTGCAAGTTTTTTTATCATTCTTTTAATGCCCCTTACAACCTCTATTACAATTGGATTAAGTGCGGGATTTTTAGTGTATTTATTGCTTATAATCACGCAAGGACATTGGAGTAAAATTAGCGGTGGATTGCTTTGTATCACATTTTTAAGTGTAATACCTTTTATTTTTTAGGGATTCTATGAAACATCTTTGCGACCACTGCCATTTAGAGTTTGACGAAAAGGTGTTGCTTAAAACCAAAATTGGCAAGGAGGAAAAGTATTTTTGTTGTAAAGGCTGTGAGGGCGTTTATAAACTCTTAAATAGCGAGGGTTTAGAGGATTTTTATAGCAAATTAGGCAACAACACCTTAGAACCTGCAACACAAATCTTAGAAAATGAAAGTCTAGATTCCTTTGATTCTGCGCCATTTTTTGAACGTTATGTAAGCGTGAAAGAGAATTTGTGCGAGATTTCTCTTATTTTAGAAAAAATCCATTGCATTGCTTGTGTCTGGCTGAATGAAAAAATCCTTGCCAAAACAAATGGAATCATAAAAGTCAATCTTAACTACACCAATAACAAAGCCACAATTCTTTATAATCCAAAGGCGATTAAGATTTCTCAAATCATTCAGACAATCCGACAAATTGGTTATGACGCACACGCTTATGACCCGCGCTTACAAGAAGCTTACGCAAATAAAGAAAAGCGTGATTATTACATTAAAATGGTAGTTGGAATCTTTTGCGTGATGAATATTATGTGGATTGCCGTAGCACAATACGCGGGGTATTTTAGTGGAATCTCTAATGAAATGCGCAATATTCTAAACTTCGCAGGATTCGCACTCTCTACCCCTGTGCTATTTTTTAGCGGAATCATTTTCTGGCGTGGTGCTTGGGCTGCGCTAAAATTTAGAACACCCAATATGGATTTACTCGTGATTAGTGGGGCAAGTTTGGCTTATCTTTATTCCATTTATGCGAGTTTCAAAGGTGGTGAGACCTACTTTGAATCTGTTGCGATGATTATTACTTTCGTGTTAATTGGCAAATTCTTGGAAGTGCGTGGCAAAAAAAGTGCGGTGGATAACTTAGATAAACTCAATGCGCAAATGCCCTTGAGTGTGCGGGTGCTACAAACTCCACAAAATTCGGAATCCCAAATCACTAGGGATTCCAATCCTACACAAGACTTCCAAGAAATCGCAATAGAATCTGTGCGTGTAGGAGATATTGTGCAAGTGCGACCGGGGGAACGCATCGCACTTGATGGGGTTTTGTTAAGCCAAGAAGCACTCTGTGATGAAAGTGCAATGAGTGGTGAATCCTTACCACGAATCAAAAATGCAGGGGATTCCATTTATTCTGGTTCTTTAGCTCTAAATTGCCCCTTTGAATATCAAGTCTGCAAGGTTTTCAAGGATTCTTTGATGATGAAAATTGTAGGTTTGGTGGAAAACTCCCTCAATGCGCGCCCCAAGATTCAAGAAGCAGCCGATTATATCTCGCATTATTTTTCCCTTGTGATTCTCTCCCTTGCTTTCGGCACTTTGTTGGTTTGGGAATATATGCTAAATGCACCTTTTGAACGCTCTTTAATGGTGATGATTTCTGTGATTATCATCGCTTGTCCTTGCGCACTTGCCCTTGCAACCCCGATTGCCTCTCTTATTGGACTTAGTGAATCCTTAAAACACAAGATTCTTTTCAAGGAAGCGCGGTTTTTGGAAACCATTGCCAAAGCTGACACATTGGTGCTAGACAAAACAGGAACATTAACAGAGGGTAAGCTTAAAGTCTTAAATGTGCGGTATTTTAACGCTCAAAATGCACTAGATTCTAAAGATTGTGGAATCCTATATTCTATGCTCACACAAAATGCCCACCCTATTAGCAAAGCAGTATTAGAGTTTATTGGACAAAAAAATGAAGTGATCTCTTTAGATTCTATGATACAGATTAATGCGCGCGGAATCGTAGCAAAGGTGCAAGATAACACTTATCTAGGCGGAAACTTGATGCTTTTACAAGAGCATAATGTAGAGATTCCAACTCCTCTGCAAGACACACAAGCAAGCGTGTTTTATTTTGCCAAAGATTCTAAGATTTTAGTGGAATTTACCTTACAAGACACTCTTAAAAAAGATGCAAAAGAGACGATTGCGGCATTGCAACAAAAAGGGATTGCCTGCATACTTTTAAGCGGTGATAATGCGGGGGCTTGTCAAAGTGTCGCACAAGTTGTTGGAATCACAGAATATTATGCCGCACAAAGTCCGCTAGATAAGGCAAATTTCATTGACAAACTACACAAACAGAGTAAAGTTGTCGTAATGGCAGGCGATGGCATTAACGATTCCATTGCACTTGGCAAAAGCGATATTGCCATTGCAATGGGTGGCGGCATTGATTTAGCTATTAGTGTAAGCGATGTCGTCGTGCTTGATGATAGTATGCAAGGAGTGTTGGATTCTTTTAGGCTTGGGCAACGCACTTATCGGTTTATTTTGCAAAATCTTGGAATCTCTCTTGTGTATAATGCCCTCACGATTCCGCTTGCAATGGCGGGCTTTGTGATTCCGCTTATTGCGGCACTTTCTATGTCGCTTAGCTCTTTGCTTGTAGTGGGAAATAGTTTAAGAATCAGGGATTCAAGGAGTTAAAATGACAGAATTTTATGATAAACTCAATGCGCTTTGTAAAGAGATTCTATCAACCTCTTTACCCGAGGGTAAAATCAAAATTGCAATTTGTGGTGCTTGTGGCAGTGGCAAAAGCACACTTGGTGGCAGAATAAGAAAACAAGGCTTTGGCGATTTTAAGCCCTATCAAATTGCGGTAATTGATGATAATGTAATGAGCCTTAATCTCTTTATTGCTCGTCCTAAAATAAAATTCCCCCCCCCCCGCAGAGAATAGATAATTGCAAACCATTTTTTAAATTCCTCCCTTTTTATGTGAAGCTTGTTTTTTGCATTGGTGCAAGTGCAAACCGCTTGGATTTTGCCGATATTTTAATCCTCGTCCAAGTAAGTCAAGAAACTAGACAAAAACGACTAACACAAAGAGAAAAAGACCCGCAGAGAATCCAAAGCCTTTTGAATGCTTCCATTAACCCAAATCTCCGATACAATCATAAAATGCTTATCAGCCTTGAGGAATCCTTTGAGCCAAAACTACTAGAATGACTCCTGTTTTTCAAAATCATTGCTTAAACTAAAACTTGCTAAAATAAGTCTTTTTCTTAAAGGAGATTTATGCGAAGCGACATTGTGAAAAAGGGCTATCAAAGAGCCCCTCATAGAAGTTTATTGCGTGCCACAGGGCTAAAAGATGAAGATTTTAACAAGCCCTTTATCGGCATTGCAAATAGTTATATTGACATTATTCCCGGACATTTTTTCTTAAACCGCTATGCGCAGATTATCAAAGAGGAGATTCGCGCTGCTGGGGGTGTGCCTTTTGAGTTTAATACCATTGGCGTAGATGATGGCATCGCAATGGGGCATAGCGGTATGCTCTACTCTTTGCCTAGTCGTGAGCTGATTGCAGATTCTATTGAAACAATGATGAACGCGCACTCGCTAGATGCGATGATTTGTATCCCAAATTGCGATAAAATCGTGCCCGGAATGCTTATGGGTGCGTTGCGCGTGAATGTGCCAACCATCTTTGTGAGTGGTGGTCCAATGAAAGCCGGGAAGCTAGAGGACGGCACAATTTTAGATTTAAATTCTGCTTTTGAAGCGGTGGGAGCGTTCGCAGAGGGCAAGATTAGCGAAAAAAAGCTACACGAGATAGAATGCAATGCGTGTCCGGGCGGTGGGAGCTGTAGTGGAATGTTTACTGCAAACTCTATGAATACGCTTTGTGAGGCGATGGGGGTTGCGCTGCCGGGAAATGGCACGATTTTAGCCCTTAGCCCTGAGCGAGAGGAGCTCTTGCGCAAAGCGGCGCGCAGAATTGTAGAGATTGCGCTAGATGAGCAAAAAAGCGAGCAGTTTAGATTCCGAAATATTTTAAATAAAAAAGCCGTGCATAACGCGTTTGTCGTGGATATGGCAATGGGCGGCAGCACGAACACGATTTTGCACATGCTCGCTATCGCCAAAGAGGCGGAGGTAGATTTCAACCTAGATTCTATCAATGCCATTGCTTCAAAAGTCGCACATATTGCTAAAATCGCTCCAGCATTAAGCACAATCCATATGGAAGACATCAATCGCGCGGGGGGCGTGTCGGCAGTAATGAATGAAGTCGCAAAAAGAAATGTGTCTTTGGGCAGTCATTCCGCAGATTCTATCCTCTATCTTGACGCACTGACGATTACAGGGGAAACTTTGGGAGAACGCATTGCAAATGCGGAGATTGCAGACTCAAATATCATTCGCCACAATGCAAATGCGTATTCACAAGTGGGTGGGCTAAAGATTCTTTATGGTAATTTAGCGCGTGAAGGTGCGGTGCTCAAGGTCGCCGCAGTGGCAGAATCTATGAAAGAATTTGAGGGAAGCGCAGTGTGCTTTAACTCACAAGATGAGGCGATTAAAGGCATAGCCGGAGGCAAGGTAAAGGCGGGAAATGTTGTAGTAATCCGCTATGAGGGACCCAAAGGGGGACCGGGAATGCAAGAAATGCTCGCCCCCACAAGTATGATTATGGGAATGGGACTAGGTGAATCTGTCGCGCTTATCACCGATGGACGCTTTAGCGGGGCGACAAGGGGAGGCTGTATCGGGCATATAAGCCCAGAAGCAGCAGAGGGGGGATTAATCGCACTCATTGAGGACGGAGACAAAATCGCGATTTCAGTTTCAAAAGGCACATTGGAATTGCTCGTGGATTCCGCTGTTTTAAAATCTCGCCGCGCGCAATGGAAGCCCATAAAAAAAGAAATTAAAAGCAAGTGGTTGAAGCGATACTCTTTGCTTGTGAGCAACGCCGCAAATGGCGCGGTTTTAAAAACAGAGCTGTGAGAAAATCTTTATAAAAGAGTAAATCTCAAAGATTTTTGCTCCTTGATAACGCTTGTGGCTATGGGGATTTTTCGTTGGCAATAAAAGACTTATGCTAAATTATAGTTTTCATCTAAAAGGCTACAAAGTTGCGTGAGGTTGGAATCTTAAATGCGCAATTACTCTGCCGAATTAGCGGAGATTTATCTATGATTCCATCTTCTGCGATTCTTTGCCCATCTTTTGTAAATCTCAAGTCTTTTTCCACTTCTACTATTGCTGAATTTGTGCTTTTGTGAATAGAATTAATAAGCAAATGCAAGATTTCAGAGCCTAAAACATATCCCAAACTAGCCTCTTGTGCGCTTAAATCCTTAAACTAATCTGCTATATCTCCGCCCTGCCATTGCAGATAGATTAGCCTTAAGTCCCTTTATAGCCATTTTGTCTCTTTAGATTCCGCTAATTAAGCCCGTTCAATTAATCATCGTCATCTTCCAAATCTGGCGGAAATTGAAAAAGCGCACTTTCCATTTCCAAGATTCCAAAACGATAAACAATATGCGCATCACTACCTTGATTGCGCAAATTTTCTATCTCTGCATTTACAAACTCTTTAAGTCGCGCAATTAAACCCACAATCTCCTTTTGCCACTCTACACTCGTAGTAACAAAGAGTAAATATTCTGGATTATTCAAATAAATATCCGGCTTGTTTGCACTAAACTCTGTGCGCAATTTAGTCAAAATCCTCTCATAATCCTGCGTATTTGCGTGATATAAACTATAACTAAAGAGTAGCTTCGCCACTTATATTCCTAATGATTGATATGATAATTCGGTGCTTCTCTAGTAATCATCACATCATGCACATGCGATTCTCTAAGTCCGCTTTGTGTGATTTCTACAAATTCTGCTTTTTCCCATAAGGTTTCAATATCTTTTGCTCCCAAATATCCCATAGATGAGCGCAAACCTCCTAGCATTTGATGAATCACATCTGCAATCTTTCCTCTATAAGGCACGCGTCCTTCAATCCCTTCTGGCACAAGCTTCTCTTGCGCTGTTCCCTCTTGAAAATATCTATCCGCGCTCCCCTTATTCATTGCCCCCAAGCTTCCCATACCACGATAATTTTTGTATTGTCTTCCCTGATAAATAATGGTTTCTCCAGGAGATTCTTCTGTGCCTGCCAACATGCTACCAATCATCACATTAGAAGCACCCGCTGCCAAAGCCTTAGCAATATCTCCAGAATACTTGATTCCTCCATCGGCGATGACAGGAATCTCTGCTTTTTGACAAACTTTTGCCACCTCATTAATTGCAGTGATTTGTGGCACACCTACACCTGCGACAATTCTAGTTGTGCAAATACTTCCAGGTCCAATCCCTACTTTCACTCCATCAGCCCCTGCATCAATCAATGCTTGCGCTCCCTCACTTGTCGCGACATTTCCTGCAACAATATCCACCACCAAATGTTTCTTGATTTCTTTTACCGTCTCTATAATTCCCTTGCTATGTCCGTGCGCAGAATCCAATACCAATACATCAACTCCCGCATCTACAAGTGCTTTTGCTCTATCATATTGAAAAACACCAATTGCAGCCCCTACGCGCAAGCGTCCAAAATCGTCTTTATTAGAGTTTGGATATTCAATGCGCTTTTGAATATCCTTAATCGTAATCAATCCTTTGAGAACCCCCTTTTCATTAACAATAGGTAATTTTTCAATTTTATGTTTATTCATAATATTACGTGCTTCTTCTAAACTCGTCCCTTCTCTAGCAGTAATCAACGGAGCTTTGGTCATTACTTCTTTGACACAACGACTCAAATCTGTTTCAAAACGCATATCCCGATTCGTTAAGATTCCAATCAAATTTCCTTTATCATCTACCACAGGCACACCAGAGATTTTATAATTATCCGTAATAGCCTTTGCCTGAAACAAAGCAGAATCAGGGCTGATATAAATAGGGTCAATAATCACCCCGCTCTCGCTTTTTTTCACTTTTTTAATCTGTGCAACTTGAGAGTTTTCGTCCATATTTTTATGGATAATCCCAATCCCTCCAAGCCTTGCCATTGCGATTGCAGTGCTGTATTCTGTAACGGTATCCATTGCAGCAGAAACCAATGGAGCATTCAAAGCAATATTGCGGGAAAATTTTGTCTGCAAAGAAACCTCTTTGGGCAAAATCTCTGAATAAGCAGGAACTAATAAAACATCTTCAAATGTTAATGCACGCATTCTAATTCTCATCATTGCTCCTTTTATCTTAAGGTGTTTTCTAAATTTAATGCCAAATCTAGCAAAGTTTGTTCGCTAAATGCTTTGCCAATAAGCTGCATTCCTATTGGTAATCCCTCGTCCTCATCTACGGGAAGTGAGAGTGCAGGAAGCCCTGCTAGATTAATCCCAATCGTATAGATATCCTCTAAATACATTTGTAAAGGTGTTTTACAATCCTCAAACCCAAACGCCACGCTTGGAGCAACAGGAGAGAGAATTGCATCACAATCTTGCAAAATCGTATTGTATTGCCGTGCAATCAGTGTGCGGACTTTCTGCGCCTTAATATAATACGCATCATAATAACCACTACTTAACACAAAAGAGCCAAGCAAGATTCTACGCTTCACCTCATCACCAAAACCCTGCGAGCGCGTTTTCAAATACAGCTCCTTTAGACTACCAATGTCTTTGGCGCGGTTACCATAGCGCACACCATCAAAACGAGCTAAGTTTGAACTTGCCTCTGCAGTGCAAATCACATAATAAGCAGAGATGATATAGCTTGTATCCAACATTTCTTTTTCAATAATCTTATGTCCATTTTTGCTCAAAATTTCAATCGTTTTCTGATAAGCATTCTGGACATTTGTATCTGCGTCTTTTAGGAGCTCTGGCAGAATTGCAATTGTCATTTGAGTGTTTGGATTTAAATTTTTAAAAGTGCTTTGAGATTCTATATTTGCGCTTGTAGAATCCATTTTGTCATAACCCGCTATCGCATCATATAGAATCGCACAATCTGTAACATTCTGCGTAATAGGTCCGATTTGGTCTAGGCTTGAGCTATAAGCAACCAACCCATAGCGACTCACTCTTCCATAAGTAGGCTTCAACCCTACACACCCACAGAAACTAGCAGGCTGACGAATACTTCCACCTGTATCACTTCCAAGTGCTGCAAGCGCAATTCCGCCCGCTACTGCCGCCGCACTGCCACCACTACTTCCGCCGGGGACTTTATTGGGGTTTTTTGGGTTGAGTGTCCTACCATAAAAACTACTTGCGGTCGTACTTCCCATTGCAAATTCGTCCATATTTGTGCGTCCAAAAGGCGCAAAAGAAGATTTGAGGAGATTTTCTATCGCAGTAGCATTATAAGGCGCGATATAGCCTTGTAAAATATTGCTTCCACAAGTGATTTCCCACCCCTTTACATTGATATTGTCCTTAATCGCAATCGGTAGAAGTGCGTTGTTATAATCTTGCACCTCTCCAATATAAGCATTTAAAGAACTTGCTTTTATCTTTTCTTTCAATGTATTTTTAAGTGCTTTAATGCCATCAATATCAAGTTTGAGCGCATCTTGAAGTGTAGGAATACTCATTGGATTCTCCAAAGTAGATTAAAAATTGCGGAATTATAAAGAATCTTTGTTGAAAAGTTGGTAAAGCAAAGAAAGATTGAAAGAATTTCGTTTCTCGTTCTTGGGAGGAGCGGACGAAGCAATCTGATAATTATAGAATCTCATTTTAAATTTTAGGGATTCCATTATAAAGGTTTCTGTATGCTTGATTATGCATTGCTTCGTCCGCTTTGCTTCCTCGCAATGACACACCAAGCTTCACACCACCTTTAACCCACAGACTTTAGCCACAAAGGCTTTGAGCAAATAAAGCAATATTGCCCCCCCCCCCCGCACGATTCGCAGCAATTAAACCTTCGCCTAGTTTATAAGAAGTGTAGTTTTTGATTTGGATTGCTTCCTTATAGTCTGCATAAGATTCTAGAGGAGGAAGTTTTAGTTTTGGATTCTTTTTGATTCTTTCTTGATATTGTTGCTGTTCTATTCTGTGGGATTCTTTAATATAGCTTAGAACATAAGGTAAGCGTATCATTCCCCATAAGCTTTTGGAGTTTAGAATCATTGCATTGCCTAATTTGTAGGCTAAATGGGATTGGAGACGAGCAGTAGCACTGCCACTTTGAGATTGGAGAGTTTGGATTTGCTTTTGCAAAGGAGCAAATTTTACTTTGTCCATTCTTATGCAATACTCTTCAATGATTTCTTTAATCGCCTTAAAATTGGGGAGAATGTGGCTGAAGTCATATTCGGATTCTACTTGCACTTCTACATTGTATGGAATCTCATAATTCCATTTGCCTCCACGCGCAAGATAGAAACAAACTACATTTGCAGAATCAATATCAGGGCAAATTTGTCTATCTTTGTGAAGCCACACACTAGATTCTGTCATCGGCTCATTTTCCGTGTTAATCCTAAAATAACTTTGTCCATCAATCTCTAGGATAGAATCCAAAGTATGCACAAGCAAATGCCCATCAAGAATCGTTTTAACGACTTTTGATTTTTGATTGCTTAGCACAAAACTCACGCTATTTTTACGAACTAACCCGAGATTCCATATTTTAACCCCTACGACTGCATAGCCCTCCATTTCTTCTGGAAATTGGATTGCATTGTTTTTCGTTATTTTATAAGTTGTTTCTTGGTAGGTAGAATTACCATAATGTATGAGTGTAAGGGATTCTGCACCCATACATTCAACAGGAGAGAGAATCGCAAAATCTGGCAAGCCCTCCGCACAACCCATACGAGGCTTTGGCGATTTAAATTCATCAATGCATATATTTGATGATACGCATCTGTGGTATTATAAAACTGAAGTAATCCCCATTTTTTATATTGCTCGTGTATATCCACTACATTGAATCCATAATAATTTGCTTTTGACTTTAAAAGTGCATTCAAAGAAAGATTATCATACACAAAGGGTAAAATCAAGAAAATCACTTTTTTATTGAATTGATAGAGTTTTTCGCACAGCCAACAGAAATTTCTCCCTATCGTCTGGAGGTTGAATCCTTGCGGTATCATATACGAATCATTAATATTAGTCTCAATAACAATAAAATCTGCTTCACTTAAGACTTTTTGATTCTTACTATGGACGAGTTCAAAAAGATTTTGCAGATTATCCGTGCCACCAAGCGCAAGATTTGTTAGCTCTATATTTTCTTGTCTTAAGCCCTTTTGCAAGCCATTTACCGCAATAGAATTGCTCCCACCTAGCAAAACGACTTTTGTTTTTTCTTTCATTCTAGTTCCTTTAATGTGTTTTTTCAATGCGGACAAGTTGCGTTTCATTTCTTAGCACGGAAAACCGCTTCTTTTACCGCATTCAAATAGCTTGTAGAGTCCGCTTTGTTTTGATAAGCAATATCAAATGCTGTGCCGTGATCCACAGAAGTGCGAATAACTGGCAGATTAAGCGTTAGATTAATGCTTTCTTTAAAATATAAAGTTTTGAGTGGAATCAAGCCTTGGTCGTGATACATTGCGACATAATAACGCAGATGCTTACCCACAAATGCAGTATCCGGCACAAGAGGTCCTATAAAAACTTGTTTTTTAAGCGTTTGATTTGCTTTATTAATTGCTTGCGTAATTGCCTCCTCCTCCTTGCCTAGCACCCCAAAATCTCCTGCGTGCGGATTTAAACCAAGCACGCCACAGGGTGTTTTTGTAACATAAGGTGCGAAATGAAGCAAAAAACTTTTCAGAGATTGCACTTGAATGGATTGTGGGACACTTTGCAATGGAATATGGTCTGTAAAAAGTGCCACATAAAGTTTAGGCGAACCTAACACCATTATAGCTTGCTTTTGCTTCATCTTTAGCAAATCTCGTAAGGCTTCTGTATGCCCCACATAAGGAATCCCAGCTAATTGCCACGCTTTTTTATGAATCGGCAAAGTAACGAATGCCTTTGCCTTACCTTGCAATGTGAGATTAAGCGCACTCAAAAAACTAGCATAAGAATACGCGCCACTCTCTTTGGTGATTTTTGCAGGCATAATAGGAGGAATCTTGGCATTAGGGGCAATACACTTTAAATGTTTGGGTAGTTTTATTTGTAGCATTCTAGCCGCTTCTTGCAATAATTCTTTCTCTACACAATAAAGCGGAGTGCAAAGTTTAGAAATCCTCTTGTGATTTTTAAGCAGAATCTCCAAGCCTATGCCATTAGAATCCCCAATACTAATTGCGACTTTCATCTACCCTCCATTAATAACACGCCCCTTTTGTATCTAAAGTAAATTTCATATTTGCTTGCGGAGAGGGGATAATAAGTTTAAACTCCCTAGATTCTAATTTCTTAAGAGGAATCTTATAATTTTCTATGTGCATAAATTTAGGCTTAATTTTATACCGCAAAGTTTTGATTTTTTTTAATCCCATTGGAATAAAATTCACGCTCAACACACAACCTCTAAAGTCTATTAAACCCACATTGGTAAATTGTCCTTCAATATAATACACATCATCATAATGCAGTTGTTCATTATGAAAAAGCGTAAGGTCTATTTGCTTGACATAAGATTCCATAATCGTCTGATAAATAAAAGGAGAGCCAAAAAGAAAAATTCCGCTAATAACAAATGTTAAGGTTGCGAGCAAAGCATTAAAACGCAATGCTATGCTTAGTAAAAAAAACAATAAGATAATTAAAAAAATGCAACTAAGCACCAAATAATCAGGCAAAGAAAAATAATGGATTGTATCTAGCAGAGCCATTAAATAATTTTTCATTTCGTCCATAATCTAGCTTAACCTTGAATCATTTTTCTTGACGCGAATTTTTTTCCTCAATTCCACTTAACCCAAAACGTCTCACAATCTCTTGTTTTACCAAATCGGGTGAAATATCGCTAAAGCTAAGCCCAACAAGTGCGTGATAGAGTAAATCTGCTGCTTCATAAATAATTTCTTTAGAATCTTTATCTTTGATTGCAAAACCAAGTTCTGCAGCTTCCTCCACGATTTTTTTTGCAATCGTATTCTCACCTTTATGATAAAGTGAAGCCGTGTAAGAAGTTTTAGAATCTGCACCTTTGCGCTCTTGTAAAATATGGTAAAGAGAATCTACCACTCCATAAATCACGCTCATATCCGCTTGGGATTCTAAGGCAGTATTTGTTATCTCACCTTGACTAACAAGATTAAAAAAACAGCTTTTTGCGCCACTATGACAAGCAACACCTTTTTGCTCCACTTTTACAAGCAGGCTATCCTTATCGCAATCTAGCAATATTTCATAGATTTTTTGTGTATGTCCGCTTTGCTCACCCTTTTTCCAAATGCGCTGCTTGGAACGCGAAAAATAATGCGCAAAACCACTTTGTAGGCTTAACTCTAATGCTTCCTTGTTCATAAATGCAAGCATTAAAACTTCCTGTGTCTTATAATCTTGTGCAATAACAGGAATCAAGCCATTGAGCTTTTCCCACGCAATTTGTTTGAGAATTGCCTGCACTTAAAATTCCTTAATTACTCACAGAAGTTGCGCGTTGATTATCTTTAGAATCTAACCAAATATTTGGTGTTGCACCACCGGGTGTTAAGAAAATCTTTGCATCGCGATTATTTTGTAAAGCCTCATTGAATTTTCCTTGCACCTCAATCTGACGCAACTGCAAAAGCGGAGAATTAAGGCTTTGGCTAATCAAACGATTCGCTTTGGCTTGTGCATCGGCTTCAATGATAGTCGCGTCCGCAACACCTTTAGCGAGTGCAGCTTTTTTCTCTGCCTCTTGTTTTGCGCGCTCTACCTCATATCTTGCACGCTCGGCTTCTTGTCGCGCAACTTGCACGCGTTCAATTTGTTCTTTAATTGCGACAGGCAAGACGATTTCGGTTAATTGGATAGAAACTAATTCCACAGGACGGTTCTCAAGCCCATTAATGTTTTCGCGGAATTTGTGGTCAATCAAAGTTGCGATTTCATTCCGCTTAGTCGGTAATTCCTCCGCAGGGAAGCTTCCTACGACATTGCGCACAATTTCACGAATCACGGGAGTAATGATTCTCTCTTCCCAATTTTGACCCCAAGTTGCAATGGTTTGCGGCACACTTAAAGGATCTAGCCGATACTGCACTGCAAGCTCCACCGACACAGACAAACCCCTAGAATCCAACACACTAATGGCTTGGTTTCTTAGGCTTCCCTCATCACGATTACGATAACTTGAAGTTTCTACACTTGTAAATTCTGCGATTCTAACTTTTGTATTTACTGCAATAATTTTTTGAATGCCAGGAATATAAAAATGAATGCCCGGCTGCAAAGGAGTCGGGTCAAATTCACCTGTCGTAATCTTTACACCCACTTCACCACTATTGATGATTGTAAAAGGCTTAAGCAAAAAGAGTAAAATCACAAGAATTACTAGTAGATACAATCCTACCATTTTTTTACCATTTGGCATACTAAAATTCGGCATTTTAGGGGTTTGAAATCCACGATTTTTGTTGTTTCCGCTATTGCCTCCACCCTTGTCATTGTTAGAATTATTGCTAGTATTTGAGTCGTTATAATTTCTGTTTTTTTGTCTTAAATGTTCGTTTAAATCAATGGGCATATCAAACCTTTATTTAAATGTAAGTTAGCCAATGGGAGAATTTCTCATCTCTCCCATAGACAACATCAAAAAACGCATTTTGGAGTTTATGAGTTATTTCACCTCGTCTCCCACTACCAATCACACGCGCGTCTAACTCGCAGATAGGTGTAACTTCCGCCGCAGTCCCGACAAAAAACGCCTCATCGGCGATATAAACTTCATCACGCGTGATATTTCTGCGCTCTACTTTGATTCCCAAATCTTGTGCAATTGTAATAATGGAATCCTGCGTAATAGATTCTAGCACACTATCACTTGGAGGAGTGATTAAAACCCCATTACGCACGATGAAAAAGCACTCTCCACTTCCTTCTGCTACCATTCCATTCTCATCAAGCAATAAAGCCTCCTCATAACCGCATTCAATAGCCTCAAATTTCGCCATTTGCGAGTTTAGATAATTGCCCACCGCCTTTGCCTTGCCAAAGAGTGATTTTGTAGAATTTCTAACAATAGATGAAGTTTTGACGCGAATCCCTTTCTCTAATCCCTCATCGCCGAGATATGCACCCCATTCCCACGCTGCTACACTCGTTTGCACTGGCGCATTTTTATGATACACGCCCATTACGCCATAGCCTAGATAAATGATTCCGCGCAAATATACATTGCCATTGAAAGCATTGTCCTTTAGCACATCTATATGCGCCTTTGCGATTTCCTCTTGTGTGTAGGTTGGGACAATCGCGACAATCTTAGCAGAATTTATCAGCCTCTTTGCGTGGTCTTGTAGGCGAAAAATCGCCATTCCTTTATCAGTCTTATACGCTCTTGTGCCCTCAAATACACCATTACCATAATGCAATGTATGTGTGAGAATATGGACATTCGCTTCTTTCCAAGGCACTAATTTGCCGTCCATCCAAATTGATTTTGCTTCATTCATTCTAAATCTCCATAGCAATAAAGCCAATATTGCCTTAATTTTTAAAATGCAGAGTGTAACAAAATCTTGCTTAAAATTAAGTTTTGCAAGATTATGGATTGTTTCTAGCCTCGCCCTCTCAAGAATGTAGTGAGTGAAACGCAAGGACGAGTTAAGCTTCATCTTTGCGAGAAGTTGCTTAGTGCAACTTCAAGGCAATCCGTAATATAAGTCAAAAGCGAATATTCAATGGAATCGCAAAAGCTTGTTTTATTGCACCATTCAAGCATTATTCCTCTTGATATTTTTCTTTATCCCAACCACCGCCAAAGGCTTTATAAAGACTAATTGCTGCACTTAGAGTTTCTAATTTCGCACTTTGCTGGCTTAACTCCGCACTAAAGAGAGAACTTTGTGTACTAAGCACTTCAAGGTAATTCGTGTAACCTTCACCATAGCGTAAATTCGCGAGCTCCAATGTGCGCTTAAGTGCTAAAACCTGCTCATCTAAACTGCTCAACTTCTCTCCTGTCATTTGATAATTAAACAAGCTTTCTCGGACTTCACCAAAGGCAGTGCGCAAAGTCTGTCCATAGTTTAGAATCATCTCTTCATATTGAGATTTAGCCAAATCTACATTAGAGCTTGTGCGTCCAAAATCAATCAAATTTCCAACAAAGTTTCCTCCGAAATTCCATGTAGAATTAGAAGTATTCACAAGCTCATTTAATTGCGGGCTTACATAACCAAAAAGCCCCGTTAAAGAAATCGTTGGAAAATATGCACTTCTTGCGATTCCAATATTAAAATTTGCAGCTTTGAGATTCTGTTCTGCCGCTTCAATGTCTGGTCGCTTCTCTAAAATACTAGAGGGCAAACCTGCCTCAATCATAGGAGAATTAGGCAAATCTTGTGGTTGTGTTGGAATCTCATTAGCAAAAACTCCCGCTCCGTCGCGTCCAAGCAAAATCAAAAATGCACTTTGTGCAGCATTTTGCTCCATTAAAAGGCTCTGCAACTGCGCACGCACACTTGCCATTTCGGATTTCGCTTGTTGCATATCAATTTCAGAAATTTTACCTACATCAAACTCTTTCTTGCGATATTCGTAATTTTCCTCGCGACTTTTTAAGGTATTTTTAGAAATCTGCACTTGATTATTTAGTGTTAGGATTCCAAAATAACTTTCTGCAACATTTGAAACAAGGCTTAAGCGCACCATATCCCGATTTGCCTTCACTGCAAACAACTGCGCCAAAGCTCTTCTGTCCGCATCTCTTGCGCGTCCCCACAAATCAAGCTCGAAGCTCAAAACCGCACTTAAAGAGAAATTGTTATAATTGTCTGGCTGATTTTGCGCTAGATTTTTGCGATTCTTTGTTGCCCCGCCCTGTGCTTGGATATTAGGATAGCGGTCGCTTCTCGCATAGCTCCATTGACTACGCGCCTGCTCTACTCTTTGCATTGCAACAAGTAAATCATAATTATTCTGCAATGCTTCCTCCACAAAACGATTTAAAGTCTCATCTCCAAACTCTTCCCACCATTTTTGCGAAATTGCTATTTCTTGCGCAGATTGTATTGCCTCTTGAGAATCCGGCAAGTTTGTTTGTGGTTGCGCATATTTTGGAGAAAGAGAACAACCACTTCCTAAAATAGCCAATATCGCAAGAGGAAAACAAATTTTAAAAATCTTAAACATGTTTGCTCCTAAAAGACGCGATAAATTCGCTAAATCTTGCAAAATAAGTATAAAAAAGCGGAATAAAGAAAGTAGCAATAAAAGTTGCTGCAAGCATTCCACCAATGACACCTGTTCCGATTGCGTGGCGACTAGCTGCCCCTGCACCTGTGCTAATTGCGAGAGGAAAAACACCGATTGTAAATGCAAGCGAAGTCATTACAATCGGGCGGAATCGCAATCTTGCTGCTTCCACCGCAGAATCATAAATATCCTTACCCTCGTGTTCTCGCGCCTGCATTGCAAACTCAATAATCAAAATCGCATTTTTTGCTGCTAGTGCAATCAAGGTAATCAACCCGACTTGGAAATAAATATCATTGTTTAATCCTCTAAGCCAAGTTGCTAAAATCGCACCAAACACCGCAAAAGGCACAGCAGTAACAACTGCAAGAGGCATAAGCCACCGCTCATATTGTGCCGCTAGAATCAAGAAAACAAAAACAAGTCCAAAGATAAAAGCAACCGCTCCTGTCCCACTGCTTGCTTTTTCTTGATAAGAACTTCCCGAAAATGCAATCGTATAACCCTCTGGCAAAACTTCATTAGCGACTTCTTCAATCGCCAAAAGTGCGTCCCCTGAAGAATAGCCCGGTTTTGCATCTCCTGAAATTTGTGCTGCCGGGAAGAGATTAAATCGCTCCAAAATATCTGGACCAATCACGCGTTCATATTTTACAAGCGCGCTAATCGGCACAAGTTCGCCACTATTAGAGCGCACAAAGACATTACGCAAATCCTCTGGCTTTTCTCTAAAAGGACTTTCAGATTGCACATTCACCTTGTAAGTGCGCCCAAAGAGATTAAAATCATTGACATAATATGCCCCAAAAGTTGCTTGAAGTGTCGTAAAGGCATCAACCACATTCACCCCCATTGCTTTTGCTTTTTCTCTATCCAAATCTATGTGATATTGCGGCACATTTACGCTCAAGGTTGTTCGTAGTCCTGTGAGTTCTGGACGCTTTTGTGCAGCCTCTAAAACAAGCTGCGTGTTTTTTTGCAACTCTTGCACAGGAGCTCCTGTGCGGTCTTGTATATACATTTCAAATCCATCTGTCAAGCTAAGTCCCATAATCGGTGGAGGATTGAGTGCGAAAATAATTGCGCTAGGATATTTCATAAGCTGTCCTGTTAGAGAGCCCGCTAAAGCTTGAGAATGCTGCCCTGCACTCTTTCTTTCTTTCCAATCTTTTAACATAATAAACGCTGTACCACCATGACTTCTTACTGCACTTGAGAGCATATCATAACCTGCGAGTGTCATAATAGAATAGGAGTTTGGATTATTCATTACTGATTCTGCCACAAAATCTGCCATTTGTGTTGTTTTGCTAAGAGCAGTTGCTGGTGGAAGCTGCATAGAAATAAGCAAAACACCCTTATCTTCTGATGGCACAAGCCCACTTGGCACACGCGTAAAAAGTCCTGCTGTAATTGCCAATAACCCCACAAAAAGAATCACATACAAACTTCCACGTCGAATCGTATGCGCGACTTTTTCAGTAAATTTATGTGTAAGCCAATCAAAGAAAGTGTTGAATTTCTTAACAATATAAAAAGGCTTTGGTTCTTTTGTTTTAAGGATTGACACACAAAGTGCAGGCGTAAGCGTCAAAGCAACAAATCCTGAAATAACAACTGAAATAACAATAGTTACCGCAAACTGCTTGTAAATCTCTCCACTAAATCCTCCAATAAACGCAACAGGAATAAACACCGCAGAGAGCACCAATACAATTGCGATAACCGGGCTTTGAATCTCCTCCATTGCCTTAATCGTGGCTTCTTTTACGGGGAGTTTTTCTGCGTGAATAAGTCGCTCTACATTTTCTATAACAATAATCGCATCATCTACGACGATTCCAATCGCCAAGATAAGCCCAAAAAGTGTCAATAGATTGATAGAAAATCCGAGCAAATACATTCCCGCAAATGAGCCAATAATAGACACTGGCACTGCAATAACAGGAATAATCGTCGCCCTAAAGTTTTGTAAAAAGAAGTAAATAACAATCACAACAAGAATAATTGCTTCAACAAAAGTTTTAATCACCTCACCGATAGATATTTTCACAAATTGTGTTGTATCATAAGGAATCGCATACTGCAAACCATCAGGGAAATCTTTTGAAAGCTCCTCTAGCTTTGCAGCCACACCATCGGCGACATCTAACGCATTGGCTCCGGGTTGCAAAAAAACACCAAAGGCAACTGCCTCTTTTTGATTATAGTAAGCATTCACACTATAATCCTCCGCCCCCAATTCAATCCGTGCAATATCCTTAAGACGCAGAGCAGAACCATCTTCGTTTGTCTTAATCAAAATTTCCTCAAACTCTTTTGCATCACTAAAACGTCCTTTTGTTGTTACACTATAAGTAAATTCTAAATCCTTTCGCACGGGTTCTTGTCCAAAGAATCCTGCGGCAAACTGCGAATTTTGCTCTTGAACTAGAGCAATTACTTCGGAGGGAGTAAGGTTGTATTTGGTCAATTTATCAGGAGAAAGCCAAATACGCATAGAGTATTCTTGTCTGCTAAAGAGTGTTGCATCACCAACGCCCGGCACACGTTTTAACTCATCTAAAATATTAATTGCGGCATAGTTTGCAATATAAGTTGCATCTTGATTGGGCATATCAGAAAATAATGAATAAACCGCCAAAATCGTAGAAGACTGCTTATTAACTGTTACGCCATACCTTTGGACTTCTTGTGGTAATTGACTTAACACAGCTTGCACACGATTATTTACATTGATGGTCGCTTGGTCTGGGTCTGTTTCATTGGTAAAATACACATTAATGCTTAAAGAACCACTAGAAGTGGAAGAACTTTGCATATAAATCATATTTTCTACCCCGTTGATACTATTCTCCAATACACTTGCAACGGTATTAGAAATAACTTCCGCACTTGCGCCGGGATAAGTAGCAGATACTGCGACTTCTGGTGGAGTTACTTGAGGATATTCCTCCACTGCCAAAGAAAAAGCCGACAAAGCCCCAGCAATGACAATGATAATGGACATCACCATTGCCAAAACAGGACGTTCAATAAAAAATTTAGAAAACATTAAAGAATCCTTTGCTTAAGGCTTAGCCTGATTGTTTGGAGCTTGATTGGTCTGTGCCTGATTGAGCGGAGTTACTGGAGCACCCGGGCGCAATTTAATCAACTGACTTGTAACAATTATATCTCCGTCATTCAAACCACTTTTGATTATCACATCGTTACCGATATTATAACCTAACACCACAGGTGTTGGCTGGGCTTTCCCCTCCACAACTTTAAAGACAAAGCTTCCTTTGGCGTCTTGCATTAGTGCTACTTGTGGAATCGCAATGCAATCTTTTGCGATGATTCCATCTAAACGAATGCGCGAAAATTCTCCGGGCACCAACAAATGCTCTGGATTCTCTACAATAGCACGCGCTTTAATTGTTGCCGTACTTGGTTCTAAAACGCTATCAATAAAGTCTAATTTACCAAGATTATCAAAAGGTGTGCCATCAGAAAGCAGATAAATCACCTTGACATTTTCATAATCCAAAGTGCGCAAGAAATAATAATCATTGCTAGGGATAGAAAATTCTGCGTGGATTGGGTCTAATTGCGTAATGGTTGTGAGCAAATTATCTGCTCCTACTTTACCCACCAAATCACCGATGTCGTAACGCTTCATACTGATTTTACCACTTGCAGTTGCCATTACATCAGTGTAACCCAAATCAATCATTGCCGCGTCCAAGTTCGCACGCGTATTTTCATAAGTAGATTGTGCAGAATCATATTCTTTTGGGCTAAGTGCTTTATTTTTGAAAAGCTTTTGTGCTCTAATCCAATCACGTTGTGCAGCTTTAAAAGCTGCTCGTGCCATATTGACAGCTGCTTGATATTTGTCAGGTTCAATTTTAAAGAGCTTATCGCCCTTTTTAACCAATGCACCCTCAACAAAATATTGCTCCAACAAAACTCCCTCTACACGTGCATAGATTCCTACACTCTGCAAACTTGTTAGCTTTGCAGGATATTCAAAGTTAATCGGCACATCTTGTCTTTTAACATTATGCGTATTAACAGGAAGTGCCATATTTTGCTGTTGTTCTCCGCCTTTATTTTCTTTAGAACAACCTGTTAATAAGACAACACCACAAAGGACGCCTAAAAATAATTGAGAAAGTATTTTAAGATAATTTTTCATTTTTTCTCTTTTATATGAATGATTCCAAGCATAGGGCTTGCTTGGTATTTAAATGCCTGTAAGACAATTTGTTTTGTAAAAATTCTGCGTAATGGCATATTACACAAAATTTAATGCGATATTTTAACTCAAAAAAACCTTAAAAATAATAAAAAATCCTGAACTGCTTTAAAAAAACTTCAAAATTCTATAAGACAAAAGAGGTTTCAACCTTTGAGATTCCATTGTTTTTTGCAATCTCAAAGCTACGGATTGCCACGATTCCATAATATAGAATCTCGCAATAACGCATTGTCTAATTTTGCAACCTTTCTGCTTTGTCCCATTCCAAAGGCGCTATAATCTCTCTTAATTGCATTTGTAATTGCTCATATTTTTGGCAAATACATTCTGTTGCGCTTTGCAATCCCTCACCAATTCCGTCCAATGTTTTTATAACTTGACGCGCTTTGATAGAAATATCTTGCAAAACTCCATTGGTCATTGCAGGGCTCATTACTTTCTTACTCAATTTTAAAGTCATCAAACTGATTAATTCGCCATTTTTTTGCATCAACCTTGAAACATTTAAAATATCCTCCAAATCCGTTTGGGCAAATGTTAAACTCTCTTTTAACTCTTGTGTTTTAGAGTGCAAAACAGCCAAAAATTCATAAGAATGTTTGGAATCTTTTTTGACACTCTTGCTTTTGTGCGCATTTTTGGTCTTGGCAAACTCAACACCATTGCAATCTTGCAACAAATTCTTTAAACGAATTTCAAGATTCATTAAGGTTTGCATATGAATGTGAGAAATGATTTCAAAACTTTTTTCTTTAGATTGATTGGCAAAGTTTCTATCTTGCAATTCCTTGATAGCAATATGGAAAGATTCTATATCCATTGTCATTGTATCAATACAAACTGCTCTTTGACGCAAATGCCCAATCTGCGCCTCATAATACTGCCTTAACGATTCTATTTCCAATTTATTCAACATCAATATTACCCTTCTTTAGTGTTTATCAATAATTCTAAAGTGAAGATTGCAAAAGAATTGCTTACCTAAAAGAATCTGATATGATAGAATAATGAGAAAAAATTTGCCAAATGAAGAGAGGAATAAAAGCGGATTTTTTAAATTTAGAGATGTTAATTTTTCTACTAAAAGCCCCCCCCCCCCGCAGGAATAGCCTTTAAGTAAAATAAGATTTATTGTGGTTTGTTTGAATTGCAAAAACATTTCATTCCTTAAATACGCTCAAATGATAGAATAAGTTTCTAATCCACACTAGACTAACAAGCTAAACAATGATTTATTTTATAGAGAATAAAATTAAGATTCCATAAAGTTATATTAATCCATCAAAATTTATGAGAATTTAAGGAAGAGGGAGAATGGTACGCCCGGAGGAATTCGAATCCCCGACCTACAGGACCGCAACCTGTTGCTCTATCCAGCTGAGCTACGGACGCATATATGGTGGAGTGTAGGAGGTTCGAACTCCTGACCTCAACGCTGCCAGCGTTGCGCTCTCCCAGCTGAGCTAACACCCCTACACTTTTACTAAAAGGCGTAATTATAGCAAACAAAGCTTAAATTAAATTTTAAGCTTTTGTAGAGAGTGCAAATAAGTTTCCACCGCACTTTGCAATTCCTCTAAGCTTCCTGAATTGTCAATCACATAACTAGCCATTGCGCATTTATCTTCTAATGGCATTTGCGATTCTATACGACAAAGCGCATCTTGCTCACTTAGGTGATTGCGTTTCTTAAGACGTTCAATCTGTAAATCCTTTGTTGTGTAAATCAGCAGAGATTGCTGAATTGGATAATGTTTTGTCTCAAAAAATAAAGGAATATCAATAAAATATAAAACCTTTTTACTTTCTTGCTTTTGCGCTTGTTGTAGAATCTCTTTTCGGATTTTTGGGTGCAAAATGGATTCCAACTTGCCCCTAGCAACTTTGTCTGCAAACACAATCTTTCCTAATTTTTGCCTATCAATCCTCAATGCGCAATCACTACAATCTGCACTTAAGATTTCATCACCAAAAAGCGCAATCACTTCTTTTGCGCTAGAATCCAATATCGTATGTGCAATCTCATCTGCACAAATAATATGATACCCATAAAGCTTTAGCAGCGAAGCCACTGTGCTTTTGCCACTTGCGATTCCACCGCTTAATGCAATAGCATATCTAAGCTTCAATTTTTCGCTACTCCAAAAAGCATGTTTTTAACGGATTTTGGTAACACAAATGCACTCAAATGTAAATTTGCGTGATAATATTGCAATCCCTCTAACATATCTGCGCGTTGCAACTGAATATCCGCTGTGGGGTGATAGATTTTAGAGGCAAAAATATAACAATCTTGTAAAAGAGACAAAGGCGCGAAACAAGGCATTTTCACCCCAAAATCTCCCAAAGATTCCAATAAACGCTTGACTTCTAAGGTTTCTAAAAGAATCTGTGGTGATTTTATCATTAAAATTCCTTTTTCTTCTAGCAAAGGCTGATAATCCTGCGCTTGCTGTGCAGAATCCAAAAGCAGGACAATATCATAACTTACCCGATTTTCTTGTGTATTTTGCCTTAAAAATTCTTTACTTTGCTGTGGAATCAAAGTAAAGCGCGGGGATTCCATTACTTCTTTATAATGCGGAAAAAAGCTAACAAGCGATTCTAAAACCTTTAAATCAAATTGCAAAAAATCTACGCATAAATCTTGATGACGCAAAAATTCAAAAGCAATTTCTAAGTTGAAACTTCCCGCAATCAATACACGCTTGGGTGCTCTGTGCGAACAAGCCAAGAGATGTGCCAAAAACTCACTTTGCACACAAAGCATTTTTTGAAGCAACATTCCTTCTTCTAGCAAGGCAATCTCACCAAATGCTTTGGAGGTAAAAAGCTCCAATGTATGCCTTTCACCTTTGACTTCGTGCAATTTGCGTTCTATTTTATATTCTTGTTGAAATTTATCGTTATAGGATTTTGTAACCCACATATTTTTCCTTTATTCGTTAAATCTCAAAAGCCTATTGTAATTTTGGTAAAAATATCTTTAAACTTATATGTTTAGTTCAATACCAAATAAAAATCTTTTCCTATAAAGAAAATTTTACTCATTCCCTTGCTTTCTTCTACTACAAGAATCTTTGTAGAAGCATTAAGAAAGTTTTGCACCAAAATGTCTTCGTGTGTCATCGTATTGGGTTCGCACATTTTACGCGTCATTCCGACATTGTCTAGGTGGAAAGATTGCTCTTGAATCAAATAACTTCCAAAAAATTGATTACATCCAAAAGTGCCATAGATTTGATTTTTGGAGAACTGCAAAATCGGGAGATTCTCTACATTTTTTTCTAAAATAATGGTTTTGCCTTTGAAATGATATGAATGGATTTTCCATTCTTTTTTGGATTCCAAAAGCGTTACAAAATCCACTTCCTCACAATTCTTAGCCGTCTTTGTTCCTTGATGATAGCAGGGAGCAAACTTTAGGTCATTGGGAGTAACAACACTAGAACTACAACTTACAAAGGTAAAAGCCGCCGCACTCATCGCCATACCAAACAAACCCCATTTCAAAATTTCTTGCATTTTACGCATACTTACTCCTTAATTTAAACGTACAATATTTACCTTTGCGTTAGAACGCAACTTTTCAAAATATTCATAAATCAAATAATCCTCTTTTTGTTCCATTATTTTTTGCAAAACTACATTGCGCACATTATCATAAGGCAAAAGCGCAGGATTATTTTTTGCCTTAATCAAAAACACAACAAATTCATCAGAAACAGGAAAAATCGGAGTGAATCTGCCGATTGCCCCTTGTGTAAAAGCACTGACGATTTGCGGATGTAACTCCATTGTTTGCAATACTTCATTTGTCTTTTGCACATTGGGCAAAACGACTTTACCATTACTTTGGACAACTTTTTCAAGTGATTTTGCCTCTTTGCTGAAGTATTTGACGACATCTATGCTTTGAGGGATAGAAAATTCTTGCTTGTGCGTATTATAATAATTTTCAAGCTCTTTTTCATCTACCATTCTCAAACCCTCTTGCGTAATAGATTGATAAAGCTTTCTTTTTTGCAAATTGCGTTTAATTTCCTCTTTGTAATGCTCCCAATTTCCGCCATTCCCTTGAATATAATTTCTCACTTGCTCCAATGTTGCCTTTTTTTGCTTTGCGATTCGTGCAATCTCATCTTGAATCTCTATCTCATTGACAATAATTTTTCTTTTATCTATTTCCTCTTTATGCAAGCGGTCATTAATAAGCAAGTCTATCGCAATCTGTTGCGAAACTTTGTCGCGTTGCTGTATTTTATAAACTTCCATTAAAGTAACAGGATAATCATTGACGAAAAATGCGATTCCATTCACGAGAGAAGGGGCAGCAAATAAGCTAGAATGGGCTAGCAAAAAACCAAAACCCACAAAATAAACAAGAAATTTTAGATTCCATTTGTGTTTTGCCATTATGATTCCTAAATCTAAATTTTGAGCAATTTTAGCAGAATCTCTCTAGGTTTTTGTTAAAATGCGCCAAATCTTTTAAGTACATCTTGCAAAATTTTATCAAAGCATACAAAACTTTCCAAGTCAAGCTCTTCACGCACAGAATGCGGGTGAGAAATATTTGGACCAATAGAGGCAAAACAAATGGAGGGATATTTTTGTTTTAAGATTCCACATTCAAGCCCCGCGTGGATACTTTTTAGTTGCGCGTTAGGATTATGCTTTTGAGCAATTTGCAAGACATTTTGCAACAACTCGCTTTCCTCTCTCTCCCAAGGCGCATAATAATCTAATAATTCAACCTCAAAACCCAATGCTTCTAATCTCATTTTCTCTTTGGCAATATTGTCCTGCATTAAAGATTCTTGATTTCCTCTCCCCATTACCACAAATTCTATCTGCACTTTTTCACCCTGAAAGTCTTGTTGCAAAATACCAAGATTACTTGAAAGAATCGGCTCGGTATTTTGAGCAACTATGACGCCATTTTGTAAGTCTAAAATAGCTTCCAAAAGCTTACAAATATCAAAAGTCTTTCTTTGTTTTTCTAGTGGTTTTTTCGTAACTTTAAATTGCACACAATCCCCTAAACCTCCTTGTGTGATTCTTTCTAGGATTTCTTTGCATTGCGCCGTTCCCTCCTGTGGAATCGCAACAGATAAAGTCGCATTCACAGGAATAGAATTCCTCTTTTCTCCCCCACAAAACTCTATTGCTAGTGCGCCACATTCTATAAGAGATTGTGCCACTTTGGCTAATTCCAAAATCGCATTAGGGATTCCTTTGTGGATTTCAATCCCACTATGTCCCCCAATAAAACCTTGCGTACAAATCTCCAAAACTTCACAATCTTTTGTGATTTCAAGACTTGGAAAAGACATTTTACATTCCAAATCATAACCACCCGCACACGAGCATACCACCTCATCTATCTCCTCACTATCACAATTTAGCATATACGGAGCTAAAAGAGGCAGTGTAATCTCCCTTGCTCCTATCATTCCTACTTCCTCATCTATCGTAAAGAGGCATTCTATATTTTGGCAATCCCTTAATGCAAGCAACATACAAGCCAAAGCCACGCCATTATCTGCCCCCAAACTAGAATCCTCCGCACACAAAAATGCTTTGCCCTCACGCTCTATAAACTTAGGTTTTACCAAAAATTGTGCAGATTGTCCAACATACACCATATCATAATGTCCTTGCAAGCACAACTTCGGTAAGCCTTTTGTGCATAGCACATTGCCCGCTGTATCGCATTGTACTTTTGCGCCAAACTTCTGCGCTTTTTCAATAATCCATTCTTTTAATGTTTGCGTTTGGAAGCTTGAATGCGGAATCGCACAAATTTCCAAAAATACCTTTATGGGTTCAAAATTCTTATATTTTTGCATATTTTTTCCTTTAGATTTTATGAATTTTACAATATTCTACAATTTTACCATGGAATCTTGCAAAGAGCAGATTAAGCGGAATCTTAAAGCCATAAAGCGTGCAAACCTTGTCATAATTTTCATACACTCCACTGCTTAACCAAATTTGTAAATCCTCATAAGACTCCAAAGTATAACCATAGCTTTGGAGTAGCTTATAAGTGTATTTGTCTGCAACCATTACTTCTTTTCCTAATCCATAGCACAAAATCGCATCGCAACTCTCGGCTCCAATGCCCTTTTGACTCAAAAGCCACTGCCTTGAAACTTGCGCACAAAAACTTGCATAGTCTCCAAAATCTTTTAAAATATTCTGACAAAGTTGCTGGATTCTTGCTGCTTTTTGGCGGTATAATCCGACATTTTGAATGAGATTCTGTAAGGTTGGCAAGGACATCTCACTCAAAGAGTTTAGATTCAATACTTCTTTGTTTTTTAATTTTTCTAACGCACTAGAAACTTGCTCCCAACGCGTATTTTGTACCAAAATCACCCCAACAATTACTTCAAAACTTAGCGCATTAGGCCACCACCATAAATCTTTTAAGGATTCCAAATCCGCTAAAGAAATCTCTACAAAGTCTTGTGGAATCACTGGCAAAAGATTCTGCGACTTTAGATACTCTAGCAATTCATAACTATCTGCGATTCTCATTCTCTGCCCTTAATTTTATCTAGCCATTCCTTTAAAGTCTTTTCAAACCCCTTAGGTAACCACTTTACAAACTTCAAATCCTTATGAAGATATTTTTGTTCTACAAAACCACCAAAATCGTGAGGATAAAGATAGTTTTTGTTAAATTGCACAATATTTTGCGGAATCGGCTCGTTGGGATTCTGCTCTACATATTGCAATGCCTTATCAATGGCACAATAGGCACTATTGGATTTGGGCGAACTGCTAAGATAAATCACACATTGTGCTAAAAGAATCCTTGCCTCTGGATAACCAATCTTTGCAACACTTTGCAAGGTAGAATTGGCTAAATTTAACGCATTTGGATTCGCATTTCCGATGTCCTCACTCGCCAAAATCACAAGACGGCGCGCAATAAACTCCGGATTCTCACCCCCCGCAATCAAACGTGCAAGATAATAAATCGCCGCATTCTCATCACTTCCGCGAATGCTTTTAATCATCGCAGAAATCAGATTATAATGCGTATCTAACTCACTCGTTCCACTTAAATTTGTTTTGCGGAAAGTTTCTAATAACTCCACATTTAAGGGCAAATCCGTGCTTAAAGCGCAATCCAACAGATTCAGCATTGCCCTTGCATCGCCACCACTTGTTTGAATTAAAAAATCTTGAATCTCTGTGCTTAATGCGTAAGGTTTTAAAATCTCCTCTAAATCCTTTTTCTCTAGGGGATAAAATTCAAAAACCATTGAACGTGAGCGAATCGCTTGAGTAAGTGCAAAATAGGGATTTTCTGTGGAAGCTCCCAAAATTAACGCTTGATAATTTTCCATAATGGGCAAAAGCATTTCTTGTTGGGTTTTGTTTAAACGATGCACTTCATCAATAAAAATCAATGGCTTTTGCAAGGCATTTTGATAATTTTTCAAAATTGCACGCAAATCCTCTGACTTGAAGTTTGTCGCATTTAGAGAATAAAAAGGAGAGTCTATTGCTCTAGCAATGAGAATCGCAGCACTCGTTTTGCCACTTCCGGGAGGTCCAAAGAAAAAGCTGTGTGGAATCTTACCGCTCAAAATAAGGCGCATTAAAGGAGCATTTCCTCCAAAAAGATGCGATTGTCCTACGAAATCTTGGAAACTTTTAGGTCTTTTATTGTATGCTAAATTTTTCATTTTCACTCTTTAAGGAAAAATATGTCAAAGTTTGTTCCTTTGCTACTTGGGATTTTCGCCGCTTTTATGGTGCTTTTTATGATGTATGGTATAGGCAATCCTGTGTTTTAGCAGGATTCATCATCAATTTTGATATTTTTTTAAAATCTTTAAAACCTTTTTGGGTTTGTTTGCAATTTGGATTAGTTCTAATTCCTTTTTTGAAATAACGCCCTCCTTTAACATTGTGCATTTAAGCCATTGCATAAATCCCCTCCAATAATCTTTGCCATACAAAATAATCGGGATTCTCTTGTGCTTACCTGTCGCAATTAGCACCAAAACTTCGCTTAATTCATCTAAAGTGCCAAACCCTCCGACTGCCACAATGAATGCAGTAGAATTATAATTAAAAACGATCTTTCGGCTGAAAAAATTTTGAAATTTCAGCGGCACTTCCACATAAGGATTCATTTGCTGTTCGTGAGGAAGTTGGATATTCAAACCAATAGACACAACCGAATGATTTTTCAAGCTTGCGCTAGGGGACATCAAACTTTGAGTTTTTTTGTATTGTATCAGCCCGCGATTCGCCGCTTCCATAATCCCAGGACCGCCCCCTGTCATAATAGAATAACCCTTTGCGCCAAGTTTCTGCGCTAACTTCATAATGGATTGATAAGCTTTACTCTCGCAACTCACACGCGCTCCTCCAAAAATCGTAACAATATTATCTAAATTTTCTAAAGTCTTTAATCCCTCTTTAATCTCTGCTTTTAATGCACTTAAATCCATTTTTAGCCTTTTAAATTTGTTTGATTGATAAATGTTAAGAAAGTTCTATGTGGTACGCTCAGAGGGAGTCGAACCCCCAACCCTCAGATCCGAAGTCTGATGCTCTATCCAATTGAGCTATGAACGCATTTTAAAATTTAAAATAAGGTATAATAATATCTCAAAAAAATTTAATAATTACTAAAAGGAAAGACAATGAAAAAGTTATTCTTGGCTTTGTTATGGATAAGTCAAATCATTTTTGCGCAAGAAGCACGACAAATCATTGCAGTAAGCATTCCTATGCAACAAGAATTTGTGCAGAAAATGGCAGGGGAACAATACGAAGTATTTGCCTTAATAGAATCTGGAATCAATCCCCACGACTTTGAGCCGAAGTTTTCAGATGTCAAAAAAGTAAATTCTGCTTTAGCTTATTTTGGTCTTGGAATGGAGTTTGAAGCTATTTGGCTAAAGCGATTCAAAGCACAAAACAAGGCGATGAAAATCTATGATAATAGTTCAGGAATCACAAAAATTAACTTTGCACATTCACACGAAAAACACAAGGGACATTCTCACAATGAGGGGGACACACACATTTGGCTCTCTACGCAAAACGCTAAACAAATTGCACAGAATATTTACGAGGCTTTAAAAGAATTAGACCCAAAGACAGATTATTCAAAGGCTTATCAAGCCCTCCTTGCTGAAATCAATCAAACCGATATGCAATTAAGGCAAATCTTAAACACCTTAAAAGAACATCAGAAATTTGTTGTTTTTCACCCTATGCTTGGGTATTTTGCTAGAGATTATCACTTAGAGGAAATTGCGATTGAGATTGAGGGAAAAAGTCCAAAAATGCAAGAAATGATAAGCGTCATAGAAACGATTAAAAACAATAATCTTAAAATCATTTTTGCCCAACCGGAATTTTCCACCAAAGCCGCAGAATTTATTGCCAAAGAAAGCGGTGCGCAACTTGGATTCTTTTCCCCTTTGCAAATCCCTTGGAGCAAGAATCTCTTAGACTTTGCTACTACATTAAAAGAAAATGCGCAAAAAGAATAGAATCTCTTAGATTCTTATGTGTGCGCTTTTTAAAGATTCCACTTGCGCCCTTGTAAGAGATTCACTAAGTTTTCGTTATTGCGAGATTCCACAAGGAATCGCGGCAATCTACAATTCTAACATATTTATGATTCTATAATCTTATTCCTTGCAAGATTTTTGCTTAATTAAATATTTATTTATTTTCGCTCTTTGATTCATGAAACGAAATTCCATCAAAAAACTCACAAATATCCACTTCTAAAACTTTAGCAATTTGCAAAAGATGTTCAATATTAAAATGCGCTCCTTTTAACCCAATTTCAGCAAAAGAAACAAGACTTACGGAATTGTGTCCTATGGCTAAAGAAAGTTTGAGCTGGGAATAATGATTTTTCTTCCTTATTTTTGCAACATTTGCGCCGATTTGTTTATAAATTTCTTTAATCTCTTCAGGCTCTAGTGGCAACTAAATCACCTTATCATAATAAGTCAAAAAGGAGGAAAGATGAAAGTTTCATTTAGTTTTTGTTTGGTCAATTTACTTATATTCTTTTTTACAGGCTGTGGAATCAAAACACAAGAATATCATTCATCGGCAGACAATGTGATAGAATTAAAAAAATATAGCACCAAGGTTGCAGTGGGAAATTTTAGTGCAAACAACGCAGGAGAAAGTCATATTTTATGCAGGTTAGCTGAAACGATTTCTACACCAAGCGGAGAGCCATTTTCAGAGTACATCAGAAAAGCTCTTATAGAAGAACTTAAAATAGCTGGGCTATATGATAAAAATTCTAATATTGTTATTATTGGCAACCTTAATAATATCTATGGTAGCAGTGCATTGGCAAACGCTTATTGGGAATTTGATGTAACAATTTCGCAAGAAAATACTTCAAAAACTTTCAATATCCAATCCAAAACGAATTATCCATCTGCTTTTTTAGCTTTCACAGCTTGCACCAATATGGCTGCAACTTTGAATAAAGGCGTCAAAGAGTTGGTTAATAAAATCATTATACATAAAGAATTTGCAGACATTATGCAAGATTATAAAAAACAATAACAACTAGGGAATAACTCTAAACTAACATAAAAGATAGATAAAAAAGGTTTGTAGTACAAAAAATAGGTATAATGATTTTGTGTCGCCATTCGTCGTACTTCTAAATACGAGCCAAGAAGATTTTGAAGCCACAAGATTGCATATTACACTAGAAACTTACAGTAGCACGAATGTGTTAGATAAGAATGTCAAAGCAAAATGAGCCTTAAATATGGCTCAAGTAATTTAATTGAGTAAAATCAACCATAGGGCTTTTTATGTTGGGATACATTTTTATTTATTGTATTTTGTGTATTTTTGATTCGGTTTTTAAATGATATTGATAGCGAACGTAAGGAAAATGCTGACAATCCAACCAAAGAACATAAAAGTCTTTTTCAAATTGCATTTAAAAGCACGTCTAATATCTTTAAAGATATTAATCAAGCTTGGGAAAATACCAATGATGCATTAGAAGCTGGTTTGAACGAAATTGAAGCCAGTTTAAATAATGCTAAAAATATTCAAGATAGTGGCAAAAATGAAAACAAACATACAAATCTTAACCAATATCAAGATTATATTGTTAAGGATTCCGAATATTCTAGCGACACTCAAGTAAAATACAAAACTCACAAAATTTCTAGCAAATCACGAAATAAACAAAAAGGGGATAAATACGAATTGCAGATCGGCAAATATTATCAAAAGAAGGGCTATAAGGTATATTTTAAAGGTATTAATGAGGGATTGTACGATGAAGGCATTGATTTAATTGCTTACAGAGGTAAAGAGGCACTTTTAATTCAATGCAAAAATTGGGAGCATTCGCAAGTAAAACAAGGACATTTAAGGAAATTTTTAGGCGATTGCACTGCATATTTAAAGCAAAATCAAAAGATTTTTGCTAAAAAGAATATGCGCCGAGTGTTTGTAACGAGTTGTAAAAATATGAATTATGGAGTAAAGAAATTTATTGTGGAAAATAATATAGAATATAAAGTTATCCCATATTTAGGCTAAGGAATAACTATAAATCTACAATGCATTTGTAGCTCACTAAGCACTCTCCCACAAAGCGTAAATCTGTAATGGAATCGCAAAAAGCGATTCCACCTCACTCCCCATAGCCGAAATTTTCTACAACGAAATCTATGTCTTTATCTCCACGACCGCTTAGATTGACGAGTATTTTTTGTCCCTTTAAATTCGGAGCAACTTTGAGAGCATAAGCCAATGCGTGGCTAGATTCAATTGCGGGAATAATTCCCTCATTTTTACTCAATACAAAAAACGCTTCGATTGCCTCTTTGTCGCTAATCGTTGCGACTTTTGTGCGCCCAATGCTATGCAAATAGGCGTGTTCTGGTCCCACGCTTGGATAATCCAATCCGCTTGCCACACTATACACAGGCGCAGCCTCACCCTTAGAATCCTTTAGCATTATGGAATTAAACCCGTGCATCACTCCCTCACTCCCATAGCTCAAAGACGCAGCGTGCTGCCCTAACGCATTTCCCTTGCCCAAAGGCTCAACCCCTACAAGCTCTACGGCATCTTCAATAAATCCGCTAAAAATTCCCATAGCATTGCTCCCACCTCCTACACAGGCGCACACAATATCAGGCAATTCTCCTGTCATTTCTAAAAACTGCTCCCGCGATTCCACGCCCACAATGGCTTGAAAATCTCGCACCATTTTTGGAAAGGGGTGCGGACCTACGACAGAGCCGATTGCATACATTGTATTTTTGGGGTCTTTCAAATAGGATTCAAAGGCGGAATCCACAGCTTCCTTAAGCGTCTTAGCTCCAAAAGTAACAGGAATCACTTTCGCGCCTAAGACTTTCATGCGCACGACATTAGGGTGTTCTTTAGCAATATCCACCTCTCCCATATGGATTTCACATTCCAATCCAAAATAAGCGGCTGCAGTTGCGATTGCAACACCATGCTGCCCTGCTCCTGTCTCGGCAATTAGCTTCTTTTTACCCATAAATTTTGCCAAAAGTGCCTCACCCATACAATGATTGAGCTTGTGCGCTCCTGTGTGATTTAAATCCTCACGCTTTAGATAAATCCCAGCTCCGCCATATTTCTTAGTTAAATTATGCGCGAAATAAATCGGCGTTGGACGCCCTTGAAAAGTCTCCCGAATCTTTCTTAATTCCGCAATAAAATCACTATTTTGCGCAATGAGATTATAAGCTGTATTGATTTCTTCCATTGCGCTTTTAATAGAATCTGGCACAAAACTGCCACCAAACTTTCCAAAGAACCCAAACTCATCTGGAAACTGCTTCAAATAAGGTTTGTTCATCAAATATCCTTTATCAAAAAATTACATAAAAACTTTCAATCAAACTGAACGCCGAATCGTGAGCTTCATCATCCACGCACTACACCAACCAAACAATACTAAGGCATAAAACGCTTTACGCACTTCAAAATAAGATTCGCTATCTACAAAACTATAAGAAGAAATCATAATCACTATACATATAATAAGGAGCAAAAATAAATTAAATATTTCATAAGAATCAATATTTCTTTTAATGCACAAATATAACACCAATCCAATTCCCACACATAATAACATTAAATCAAAATAACCCAAGATTCCACTTTTAAAAAAAGGTGAAATAGAGAATCCAAACAAAACGCCTAGCATTACATTAAAACTTGGTTGTATGAGCTGCAAGAGTTTGCCAAAATTTGTGCTTTTATTAAAAGAAAAATTAAAAATATAAAAAATTGCTGGAAAAATCACAAAAAATATATAACAGATATAATCTACAAACATTTGATAAATCGTTTTAGAAAAAACATTTTCTTGAGTTAATCTTAAAGAATCTTCAAAAGAAAAAGGCTCAAAATATGTTCTACGCATTACAAAAAGTTCATAATAAAGCAAAAATGCAAACACACACAATGCACAACCAATCATCAAACTATATAACTTCGGTAAATGACTAGAATAAATACGCACAATATTAAAAAGGCTCACTATTACACCACAAGCAAGCAGAATCGCACTAATGCTAAAATATACGCCAAAAGGTTGTGTTGTAAGCCGAAACATATGTTTAAAATCTGGAGTAAAACTTGTTAAAACTAACATCAAAATCGTAAAAAGCGCTAGAACAAAATATAAAGAAGAAAATACTAAATGAGGAATCGTAATTTTTGCCATTATTAACCTTTAGGGATTTTTTTGAAAATAGCCATCTACGCCATCAGCAATGCCTTTGGCAATCGTTTTTTGAAAAGCGGTTTGATTCAGTCTTTTACCTTCTTTGGGGTGTGTAATATAGCCTACTTCAAGCAAAACAGAAGGCATAATCGCCCCCACAAGCACCCAAAAGGGTCCCTCACGCACACCACCATCTAGGGTTGCGTACTTAGGGCGCAAAGACTGCAACATACCATACTGAATATCAATAGCTAGACGATTAGAAGCCACAATGCGTTGCGTATTTAAGGTATTTAAAAAAGACTGCTTAGAAAAATAATTCATTCCCTCTGTATCGTCTTTATTTTCTAATGCAGCAACTTTTTTAGCACGCTCACTCCTAGCAGTGGATAAAAAATAACTTTCAACTCCCTCAAATTTTGCCTTATTCTCCGAAATTGCATTAGCGTGGATTGAAATAAACAAATCGGCATTTTTATTGTTGGCAAAATTTGTGCGCTGCCGCAACCCAATAAATACATCTTTATCGCGCGTCATATAAGTTTTATAACCGCGTTTTTTCAACTCATCACGCAAATATTTACCGATATTCAACACAATTTTTTTCTCACACACTCTATCTACGCCCATTGCTCCACAATCTTTACCTCCGTGTCCTGGGTCAATCACAATGGTTTTGTTTATTTTATTGGAATAACTTTTTGTTGTATGGGCTGTCTTAGGGGTTGTTTTTTCCTGTTTTTTGGGGCTTGACTTTGACGATTCTGTCTTTACAGGAGTTTGTTTTTTTTGTATTTCTTTGGATTGATTGGCAGGGATTTGAGGCTCAAAAAGTGAGGCAATGGAAAAATTGCTTTGCGCCAATTTAGCATTAGGAATCGTAAAGGTTGCTTGTTTTTTATTAATTTTCAATTCAATCTTTAATTGTTCCGAACTTGTAATAACTAAACGCACTTTTTCTTGAGAGTTTTGAGCCACTTTCACTCGCACATCGCCTTGAAACTCAAAAACTCTTGCACTCCCTTGTAATTGGGATTCTATATCATAAACATAACGTAATTTTTCTTGACTTTGCAAAAGAAAATTTTTAAAATCTGTTGGTTTAATTATTTGATTAAAATTTAAAACAATGCCATTTTGCAGTTGTTGCACCGAAAGAATTTTAACTTCTGCTAATAATCCACTACAAAATAAACAAAATAGGAGAAAAAATCTAATCATCGGCTTAATTCATCTAAAATTTCTTGCACGTTTTGGATTTTCTCAATCCGATAACCATTTGAACCTGTGAAATACAAGCCATTAATGGGGTCTCCTAGATAGCCATCTCCTAAACCATCTGCAATACAATATCCCACCTTTTTTGCTTCTTCTCCCCTATGACAAGGGCTTACACAATTACTCACACAAGCAATTTTAGGAGGACGCCCTTCACGTAACCCTTTAACAATACCTGTAATCACAGCGCGTGCAGGATAACCCACAGGAGATTTTATCAATTCAATGTCTTCTTTTTTAACTCTTAACATAAGTTCATTATAGTATGTAGCATCACACTCCTTAGCTCCCAAGAATCGTGTTCCCATTTGCACTCCGCTTGCTCCCAAATCTAGCATTTTGTCAATATCTTTTCTATCCCAGATTCCTCCTGCAGCAACAATTGGAATATCCCCCCATTTCTTACTTTCTTCAATGACTTCAGGCACGACAGCCTCTAGTTGATGTTCGGGCTTAAAACAATCCTCATAACTCACGCCTTGATGTCCTCCGCTCAATGGTCCTTCCACAATCACTGCATCAGGAATGCGTTTATAACGTCCCTCCCACCGCTTACACAAAATCTTTAAAGCTTTGGCGGAAGAAACAATAGGAATCAAAGCAACATTAGGAAAGTTACTCGTAAATTCTGGCATATTTGTAGGCAATCCCGCTCCTGTAATAATCATATTTGCCCCCGCTTCGCAAGCATCACGCACCACTCTCCCATATTCATTGATTGCATAAAGAATATTTGCACCCAAAGGATTTTCGCCACAAATTTTTCGCGCATTCTTAAAAATCTCCATGAGAGATTCTTTGGAATAAAAATTCATAGTATCAAAAGGTCTATGCTTAATCGTTTTTTGCACAAATGCACTTCTTTTGTAATAGCCTGTTCCCACACACGAAATAATGCCAAGCGCACCACATTTAGATACATTACCCGCGAGATTATCCCAACTGATTCCAACTCCCATTCCCCCTTGAATAATAGGTAAAGGAATGGTGTATTTTCCAATTTTAAGTGCTTTGAGTGTGTGTAGCATATCTTTCCTTTTTTGAAGTTTATTGAATTATAATTTTAGCAAATTTACGCTTGCCAACTTGCAAAATATATTCACCTTGATTTAAATTTATCTTAGAATCCTCAACTTTCTGACTATTCAGCTTCACTCCTCCCTGTTTGATAAGGCGCAACGCTTCAGAATTAGATGTGCAAAGATTGCACTCGCTCAAGAGCTGCGCAATCCAAATGCCGCAAGGTTTTTTAAACTCTGGCATCTCACTTGGTAATTCCTCTTTTACAAAAACTTTTGCAAATTCCTCTTTTGCATTCAAAGCACAACCCTTATCATAATAACGCGTGATAATCTCTACTGCCAAATCCTCTTTGACTGCTTTTGGGTGCAAACTACCCTTTGCTACTCCCTCTTTTAGCAATTCTATCTCTTGAAGTGTTTTTGTGCTTAATAGTTCATAATATCTCCACATTAAAGAATCTGAAATGCTCAAAAGCCTCCCAAACATTTCCTTTGGTTCTTGTGTGATTCCGACATAATTCCCTAGACTCTTGCTCATCTTATGCACGCCATCTAATCCCTCAAGCAACGGCACCATAACAACAGATTGTCCCTTGTTTAATCCATAAGCGCGTTGCAAATGTCTGCCCATAAGCAAATTAAACTTTTGGTCTGTGCCACCAAACTCAATATCACAATTCAGTGCCACAGAATCATAACCCTGCAAAAGCGGATAAAAAAACTCTACAATACTAATAGGATTCTGTGCTTTGAATCGTTTTTCAAAATCATCTCTCTCCAACATTCTAGCCACCGAAAATTTTGCAGCAAGCTCAATCATACCGCGTGTGCCGAGTTTATCAAGCCATACGGAATTAAAGACAATTTCCATTTTGTCTGCGTCCAAGACTTTTATTACTTGTTCCTCATAAGTCTTTGCATTTGCCAACACTTGCTCTTTGCTTAATGGCTTCCTTGTCTCACTCTTGCCGCTTGGGTCGCCAATCATTCCTGTAAAATCACCAATCAAAAAATAAACTTTTGCACCATATTTTTGAAAAGTAGCAAGTTTTTGCAAAAGAACGGTATGCCCCAAATGCAAATCAGGTGCAGTCGGGTCAAAACCTGCTTTAATTGTAAAAGTTTTGCCTTCTTTAAAGTATGCACTTACTAAATCTTCAATGGTTTCTAGTCCGATAATCTCCTGCGTACCGCGTTTAATCTCTTCTAAAGCAGTGCTAATTTGAGATTCTACATTCATACATACTCCTTAAATTAATCTGCATACGCGTCTTTTAACGCATGCACTTCTATGATTTTATAATTATTCCCTAAAAGATTTTTAAGCTCTTTAATTTCGGTAATACTAGATTCAAACCGCAATTCACAATGCGTTGCATAAGTACTCTTTTGTGAGCCTAATTCCACACCTAAAACATTAATATCGTGCTTTGCTAAAAAAGACAAGAAATTAGCCAATACTCCCTTTTGATTCTCTAACGCAACGATAAGTTTATAAGTTTGCAACTTATCCTCCAACCAATCTACATAAAGCATTTTAACGCCTTTTTGAATCTCCAAATATGCTCGCTCGCAAAGCTTATGATGCACAAACGCCTTAGAACCGCTCTTAAATGCGATAATGGAATCCCCAAATTTTGGGTGGCAGCAATAATCAAAAACCGCTTGATTAATCGTATGATTGGTTTCAATCACAAGATTGTCAAAACGCAATTCTTTGAGTTTTAGGATTCTGATTTTAATCTGCTCCAAAAATCCAGCGTTTTGTTTATAAAAATTCTTAATACGATTCTTAATATCCTTTAAGAATCCAATATCCGTTGTCGCACGATAAATTGTATCCTCTAAATCATTTTTTGTTATATAATCCTCAATCTCTTCTGCGCTTTTACCGAAAATCGTTGCAATAATATTAATCGCACTTTTGCGCTCAATTTCTTTAATACGCGTTGCACAATTCATCTTGATTTGGCTTTTTGCACGAGAGGTTTTCACCGCATCAATCCAAGAACATCGTAAAATCGTATCTTTTGCCATAATGATTTTTACAATATCGCCACTTTTCAATGTAGTCAGCAAAGAGGATTTTTGATTATTCACATAAGCCTCTTTTGCGCGATTCCCAATGTCTGTATGCACCGCATAGGCAAAATCCAACACCACCGCACCAATTGGCAAAGAATAATTATCGCCATCAGGAGAGAAAACTACAATATCCTCACGATATAAATCATTTTTTACAAGCTCATAAAATTCTTCAATAGAATTATTTTGAAATTGCAGCTTGTTAAGCCAATCAAGACTTGGACCGCTATTCCCACCGGTTTTATATTTCCAATGCGCTGCGATTCCATATTCTGCACTTTTGTGCATATCCTCTGTGCGAATCTGCACTTCAAAAATAGCAGAATCATCAAATAAGGTGCTATGAATCGTTTGATAACCATTTTCTTTTGGCAAAGCAATATAATCTTTAAAGCGCGACATAATGGGCTTAAACTTCAAATGCAAAATCCCCAAGACTTTATAGCAATCTAAAGGATTTTTGACTATCACGCGGATTGCTAATAAATCTAAAACCTCATCAATAGAAATGCCTTTACGTTGCATTTTAAGATAGATAGAATAATGCCGTTTAATCCGACTTGCAATGCTAAACTCACTCTCTGGAACGCCCTCTTGCACAAGACTTTTGCGCACTTTTTGGATAAAGGCATTGAGTTTGAGCTGAATCGTTTGCTTGTGGCTTAAAAAATATTCCTCTATCTTGCGGTATTCTTGAGGAAAAATATAATAAAAACTTCTGTCCTCTAGCTCATTTTTCAAAGAGGAGATTCCTAAACGATGGGCGATAGGAGAATAAACAACAAGTGTTTCCTCAGAAATTCTCCTTTGTTTATTGGGGGGCAAAGCACCAAGCGTTAGCATATTGTGCAATCTATCGCAAAGTTTCACAACAAGCACACGCACATCTTTGACAGAGGTAATGAGCATTTTACGGAAACTCAAGGCTGCTACGACGAGTTTTTCATTAGAATGGGACGCGGGCAACTCTTCTGCACGAATCGCAACGATTTTTGTCAAACCATCTACAAGTGAAGCAATATCCTCACCATAATTGCACTTAATATCCTCTAATGTCGCGTCTGTATCCTCTACCACATCGTGCAAAAGTGCTGCACACACCATTACTTCATCTCCGCCAAAATACGCCACAATGCACGCAACAAGCAGAGGATGCACAATATAAGGTTCGCCACTTCTCCTTTTTTGTTCCTTGTGCAATTCCGTAGCAAAAGCAATTGCATTTTGGATATTTGGTGTCTCCTCTACCATAGAATATAACAACTCTAACGCTGCTTTAGGGCTTGTGATTTCTGCAACTTGTTTCAAAAATTCCAAATTCTACCTTCTTTAGCATGAGATTTTAAATTTATCTTATCTGAATACCTTTAAATTTCTTAAAAAGAGGATTAATTTTGCGATTCTTCAATTTTATCTAAACCGATTTTACCTTCTGCCACTTCAAGTAAAGCAATATCCGCAAGCTTATCTGCCTTAACATTTTTATTTACAAGAGGTTTTGCTCCACGACTTAATTCATCAATTCTCATAAATAAAATATTTGACAGCAAGTATCTATCACCATTGACTTTTTCTAATGCTTTTGATGCGATTTCTTCAATTCTCATTTTTTTCCTTTAGTTAAGTTAATTTTCATTGGATACTTTAGAATACACTGCACCAGAATCGCCTTGTATGATTTTCAGCAAATTTCCTTCGCGCAACATATTGCATACAACAATCGGCAATGTGTTGTCTTTTGCAAGCGCAATTGCAGTGTCGTCCATCACTTTAATATTATCTTTAAGAGCTTGGTCATAGCCGATTTGGCGCAACATCACTGCGTCATCAAACTTTGCAGGGTCTTTGTCAAAAACGCCATCTACTTTGGTTGCTTTGATAATCATCTCTGCTCCAATCTCCACTGCACGCAAAGTAGCCGCGGTATCAGTAGTAAAAAAGGGATTCCCTGTGCCTGCTACAAAAATCACAACGCGTCCTTTCTCTAAATGCCGAATCGCACGCCGATTAATGTAGGTTTCACACACTTCTTTAATCTCTAGCGCACTTTGCACGCGCACATCTAAGCCATAATATTCTAAAGCTTCTTGCATTGCAACGCCATTAATCATTGTTGCAAGCATTCCCATATAATCTCCGCTTGTACGCCGAATCAAACCACCTTGAGATACACTCACGCCACGGATAAAATTCCCCCCACCAATCACGATTCCAACTTCAATTCCAGCTTCCACAAGTGTTTTAAGCTCCCTTGCAAGATAATCCAAAATTTTACTCTCAATCCCAAAGCCGCTTTCACCAGACAATGCTTCGCCCGAATATTTAACCAAAACGCGTTTTGCCATACCAGCCCTTTCTTTAATTTCAAAATTTATAATTTTAATCAAAACTTACTTATAATCTAGTAAATTTAGCGTTATTTACTCATTTCATCATTTTTTTGACGCAATACTTCTATCCTCTTTTGTTGAATCTCGTATGCTTCTTGTATTTTTTCGTTGAGATTCCTTTGTGCGGAATCCTTTTTAGGAATATCTTTGCGTCCGTGATAGCTCTCAAAATGCTCCAAATGTTTCTGCAAACCTGTGTTTTGCTCCATTTGCAAATTGTTTAGATTCTTTTCTTGCAATTCTTTGCTTAATTCGTCTAAATGGCTTTTAAGATTCTTTTTTAACTGCTGTTGCAAGGGAGATTCCAAAGAATCTTCCTCTTGTTGCTTTGATTTCAAGAGGCTTGTTGCGTTGTTTTCTAATGTTTTATTGTCTTCTTTATTTTTTTTGGATTTTTCTCCATTACAACCCATTAAACCAAACAATACAAGACAAACTACAAAAAAATTTAAAAAAATAGTTTTAAATGCCATAAAAATTCTTTATACAATCACTTTTTAGACTGAATTTATAGCATATTTTGTTAAGATTCCAAAAGCTTTTGTTCTCTATAAGGAATCCAAAATGAAAAATTTATTTTTAAGCACACAAGAATTAGACAAAAATGCAACAAAAAGCTTTAATCTACCCGCAGAATTGCTAATGGAAAATGCCGCAAGTGGAATGTATTATTTCATCAAAAATCGCTTTTTATCTAATCCTTTTGAAACTCCCAAAAAAGTATTACTTGTTTGTGGGAGTGGCGACAATGGCGCAGATTGTTTGGCACTAGCTAGAATGCTTTGTGGAATCTGTGAAGTGCATCTCTTTTTGCCCAAAGGCGCAAAAAGCCCTTTATGCCTAACGCAGCTCCAACGACTAGAAATATTGCAAACAAACTCTAAATTGAATTTACGATTCTTAAAGTCCTTAAAATCTGCAATGGACTATGAGATAATCATTGATGGAATCTTTGGAGCAGGTTTTAGAGGGACATTAGACTTAGAAATAACCAAAATCTTACGCATTCTTAATCAATCCTATGCAATCAAAATTGCCTGTGATATTCCAAGTGGAATCACAAAAAGTGGCGCACTAGGTGGAGAGGTAGCCTTTAAGTCGGATTTTACACTCACAATGGGTGCATTAAAGATAGCATTATTTTGCGACGAAGCAAAAGATTTTGTGGGTGAAGTGCATTTGATAAACTTAGGTCTTAGCGAGGAAGTTTTTGCGCCAAATTCTAGCTTCAAACTACTAGAGAGGAGTGATTTCAAACCTCCGCACAGAATCGCACAAAACACAAACAAAGGAGATTTTGGACATCTGTGCGTCTATGCAGGAGAAAAAATCGGTGCGGGTGTATTAAGCGCACTTGCGGGCTTACGTAGCGGGGCTGGACTTGTGAGTGTAGCAAGCAAAGCAAAAATCCAAAATCTCCCTTTTAGCCTGATGAATCCGCAAGAGATTCCACAAAATACAACAGCAATGTTGCTTGGTATGGGTTTTGGCATAGAATCTCCCTTACCAAATTTAAAAAATCTTAAAAATCTCCCTTTATTACTAGATGCGGATATTTTTTATCATTCTTTATTTTTAGAAATTCTACAAACCCACAAACAAATCCTTTTAACACCCCACCCAAAAGAATTTACACAAATCCTAAAAGTATGCAACCTTGCAACAATTTCTACGCAAGACTTGCAAAAAGACAGAATCACCTATGCACTAAAGTTTTGCAATACCTATCCACACGCAATTTTAGTGCTCAAAGGAGCAAATACACTGATTTGCAAGGATAAAAACATTTATATCAATCCTTTTGGCGCAAATATTCTAGCAAAAGGAGGAAGTGGGGACATATTAGCAGGAATCATTGGTGGGCTTTTAGCGCAAGGGCGCACTCCTCTAGATTCCGCGATTTGTGGTGTTTTATTGCATAGCTTTTGCGCACAAGAAATTGCGAAAAAATGCAATGATTTTTCATTTAGTCCTCTTGATTTAATTGAGCAAATCCGCTACATTTAGAATTTCATTATCACTTTAAGGAAATTTTATGAATCATCAACTTTTAAAAATCGGAAATCAAACCTTTCAAAGTCGCCTTATCGTGGGTAGCGGCAAATACAAAAACTTTCAAACCACCTTTGACGCGACGATTGCCTCGGAAGCAGAAATCATCACGGTTGCCGTTAGACGCGTTAATATCACGAATCCCAACGAGGAAAATCTGCTAGACTATTTCAGGGAAAGCAAGATTCAGTTTTTGCCAAACTCTGCGGGTTGCACTAAGGCAGAGGAAGCCATTACCCTTTTTCGCTTAACGCGTGAAGCCACAGGCATTGAGTTTATCAAACTAGAAATTATTGGCGACACACAAAAAACACTTTATCCCGATGTCTTAGAGACATTAAAAGCTTGTGAAATTCTAGCAAAAGATGGCTTTTGCGTGCTTGCATATAGCAACGATGACCCCATTATGGCGCGACATTTAGAAAATGCTGGTGCAAGTGCAGTAATGCCTCTTGCAGCACCTATTGGTAGCGGGCTTGGCATACAGAATCGCTACAATATCGCCTTTATCAAAGAGGCTATCAATGTGCCACTTATCGTAGATGCGGGTGTGGGTTGCGCCTCTGATGCTGCGATTGCAATGGAGCTTGGAGCAGACGCAGTGCTAACAAACACAGCCATAGCTCAAGCACAAAACCCGATTCTAATGGCACAAGCTATGCGTGATGCAGTGCGTGCAGGACGCGCAAGTTATCTTGCAGGTAGGATTCCAAAAAAACCTTATGCTACTGCAAGCTCCCCCATAGAAGGGTTAGCTAATCTCTCTTGATAGATGTATTATGGTATATTTAGAGATTCTTTTGCTTGGAATCACTTTGGCAGTTGATGCGTCTATTGTTGCATTTTCTTATGGATTGTATGAAAAATGGTGCATACAAAACGGATTGAAAATCGCATTAGTAACTGCATTTTTTCAAGCACTTATGCCCATTTTTGGCTGGGTTATAATAAAATTTGCAAACGATAGTTTCTCACAAATTGCTGATTCTTTTGACCATTGGATTACTTTTCTTGTCTTTTTAGTCTTAGGATTAAAAATCATTAAAGATTCCTATACAACCAAAGAGGAGCAAGAATTGCACAAAATCCTTTCATTATGGGTTTTACTCCTCATTGGAATCGCTACGAGCATAGACGCACTTGCTGCGGGTATGCTCATCTTTTCACAAAATGCACCTTTATTTAAAAGCGCTTCTTTGATTGGAGGTATTACCTTTTTATGTGTAATTCTTGCCTACTCTCTTAGTAAAACCCTTACCAAAATCCCTACACGCATTCTTGAAATCAGTGCGGGCTGTATTTTGATTGCATTAGGGCTTAAAGTATTAATTGAACACACTTTAATTAACTAAAGCATTTGAGTGTCAATTTGAAACCTTAGAATCTCTACAAGGTTTGCATTATAAAATCACTTGTGGAATCTATCTTATATAAAAGCATTGGGGATTCCATTGAAAGATTGCTTGTTGTGTAACTCTTGATTTTGCTTTTCTAATTGCTCTCTTTTATTTAAAATATCAAAAAAACTTTGTGTGGAATCAAAGTTGGAGGCAAGAGAAGTTAGAAGTTCGTCAGACTTTTGATAGGAAATAGAAAAGTTACCTCCATATAAGAATGGGTCAGTAAAGGAGGGGTCGCCCTCAAATGAGATAACATAGTCTCCCACTTTAAAAGAATTATCAATATTTCCGCTTTGATTATACAAATATCTTTGGGCTATTTGTAAAGAATCTTGAATCTTAGCCTTGCTAGATTCTGGAATCGCACCAAAGAATTCGGCTAATCTAAAGAAAAATTCTAATGAGTAGCTCAACCTAGAATTAGTCGCCTGATAGGAGGTAAGGTTACCATAATTATCAGCCATTGCAGTAAAAGCATTAATTTGGTTATCATCAATAGAATTTGTAGAAACTCTTGAAAGCAACTTGTCCATAAATTCTTGACTTTTTGCAAATTTTGGGTCTTTTTGTGCTTGATTTAAAAGATTAAGTAACTGCTGTTTATCATTCTCTCTTGTTTCTGTTTCGGAGGTAATAACCAAAGCATAACCTAATAGATTTCTAAACTCCTCACTATCTGGTTCTTTTTCATAAAAATTTGTCAAAATGGAATGAAGTTCTTTTGTCAGATTATTCAAGGAAGTTTGAAATTCGCTTTCTGTAGGCAAAGACACATTATTCTTTAAGTTTTTAGTTGTTTCTAAAAATTTTTGAAACTGCTCTAAACTATCACCATCTTACTCCATTAATGCTGAATGACTTTGTTTGTATAAAGAGAATTAGAAAGATTAATAAGAAGCATTGCTTATCCTTAATTTAAAGCTAGAAAAGAATAAGCGAATTTTATTCCAAATTGTTATTTAAAGTATTTAATATTGATTTTATCTTGTCTTATCCAAGAATCCACCCGATTGAAATCTTTAATTTCCGCTTGAGTATTCAGATAACGCATATTGACATAATCCTTTGTATTAATGGCTACAATGCTTGTTGAGACTTTATTTGTTCTAAAGTCATAAGTCGCTTCCACAGCTGCAACTTCACTGGATACTAAATTAATATAAAGAGTATCCATATAAGTTTCTAATGTAATAGGATAATATGCAGTATAGTATATGTTTTGTCCATAGTTATTCATTACACCATAATGTTTAATAAAATTGCTTGTTACACGTGCTCCCCCTACAACCTGCTTCATCTCCTCATCGTTTAAAACTTTCACACCTGCACTTTGTTCGTTAAACTCTCCATTGGTTGCAAGAGCAATGAAATCTACTTCTGCAAAAAGAGTGCTTGAGATTCCAAAGCTTAAATGAATTAAAAATTTGTAAAACCAAAAGAAACCTTCAAGATTATGCTACAATCCCGCTAAAAAAGGCAAATTTTGCAAGGCTATATTCTACATACTTTGCGTGTGCGTGAGGAAGATTTGCTCGTTAGAATCCTGACACAAAGCCAACTTTACACCCTTTATAGATTCTATGGTGCGCGCCATAGTGTCGTGCATTTGGGACACAAGATTGACTTTTCTATACAACAAGACTTGCGTGAAATTGGCAGACTAAGAGAGCCAATCCATTTAGGTTTCATTTGGGAGCGGGACACGCAAAAACGCTATTTTTGGCAACAATACCTCAACCTCTTAAATACGCATTTAAGAGATATTTCTCATCTAGATTCCTTTTATTTTGAGCATTTAGAAGAAGGGACAAAACGACTAGAAAAAGAGAATCCCAAACGCGCAATTCTTAATTTATACGCTAAACTCTTGCGCTTTGAAGGCAGAGGAAATACCTTGCAAACTTGCCTCATTTGCGAGCAACCCCTGCAAGATAAAATCATCTTAGGGCGCGGATTGGTTCGCGGACACAAAGATTGTATGCAAGGTGCGGTATTTGAGCAAGCACACATTACACAATGGCTTTCTTTACGCGGAGAGTTCTTAGAAGAAGCTGAGGTAGATAATCTGTGGAATCTCTTAATGCAAGGTCTCTAAATTCAAAAAAGAGCTGTTTTAGGCTATAATTGCATATTTATTAAGGAATGAAAAATGAAAATTTTATACTTTTTTTGCTCCATTCTCTTAGCCTTTAGCTTCAATGCTTGTCAAGAAAAGGTTGGAGATGAGATTGTCTCTAGTGGCACAAACAACACAAAAGAACAATTAGAGGCAATGAAAAATATAGATAGAAACTCCTATGCGGAAGTTTCTGATGTATTTAAGGAAACAAGCGAGATTACAAGTGATAATCTACCCTTTTTTCTTGTGTTTTCGGCAAATGGTTGCGTGTATTGCGATAGGCTAAAAAATCTCATCAAAGAGAATCCTGAAATCAAAAGCTTTCTTAAATCCAACTACGCACCTTATTATATCAACATCAGCTACACCAAAACGCATAAAATCAGGTTTTCAAATCAAGAGTTAAGCACTGCGGATTTGGCACAAAAATACAATATTAAACCCACGCCCACACTTGTTTTTTTGAGCCAAAGTGGCAAAGAATTATTTATCTATCCCGGTTTTATGCCAAAAAATCGCTTTTTTGCGACTTTGGAATTTCTTACTAATCCAACACTAGAGACAAAAGAGCCTCAAAACATTGCACAAGAGCTACAAACCTATTGGAAGCAAAAGGGAGTGTAAAAGCTTACTCAAATCATAGAATCCCAAAGAATTTTGAGGATTCCTTTAACACACTTTTTGAATCATCTCCAAAGCTTTGGCATAAAAGAATCCCGATAATAATCCTGCACACCTGCCGTTTGTTGGCAGACACACACATTTGCAGATTCCACCATAACTACCGCCTACCCATTTGCGTTTGAGAAAATCCCTGATAAGTTCGGGGAGATTTCTATAACTTAAAAGACTTAAAAATCTTTAGGGTTAGAGGATTTCAAAAACAGCTATTTTTGTGGATAATCCCCCCCACCTAGAAGTTTTACGCAAGTATTCTCTTAGAGCCATTTTTTCTTTTTAAAATAAAGCATTGGCAAAATCGTTGAAATCACCATTATTCCTAAGGCGACAGGATAAGCATAAGTCCATTGCAACTCCGGCATATGTGTGAAGTTCATTCCATAAATTGTAGCTATCAATGTAGGTGGCATCATCGCAACCGTTACCATTGTAAAGGTTTTGATGATTTTATTTTGCTCAATATTGATTTGACTTGAAAAAAGCGTTTGAATGTTATCTAAAATATTCATATTAACATTCGTAAATTCTACCAAAGAGTTGATGTCTTTTAGCACCGTGCCTAAGTCCTTTTTCACCTCTGAATCTGCCTTATGCGTGCGCAAAAGTGCAGCGATTGCAAGTCTTTTATCAAACAAACTATCACGCAAACTTAAATGCATTTCTTGCAAAATAGATAAATTTTCCAAGATTTCATCTCCTAATTTTTTGTCAAATACCACAGAGCGACGCAAAAGGCGCGTTTGCTTCGCAATGCTTTCTAGCATATCCGCATCTCTTTCTACGCGCAATTCAAAAATTTTGGAAATCAAATCAAATCCATCTTCAAATTTTTTTGGACTTGCAAGCACCCTCTGCTGAATTTCATCAAAAACCCTAAATTCGCTATATCTAACTGTGAATAAAATCCCACGCGTAAGCAAAAAAGTAATTGTTTCATTATGTAACACATTTTCTGTATTTGGGCGCGTAAGGAAGTAGGTATTAATCGTTACGGTTTCGCTATTTTCCCAATAACGCGAAGATTCCTCAATTTCTTCGCGTTCCTCTTTTGTTGGAATATCTAAAAGATAAGTTTTAGATATATAGGCAATTTCTTGCGCTGTTGGGTGTAGCAAATCAATCCAAAGTATATCTGCATCTACTTGGATAGCCTCTACGGCTTGCACACTTTCTCTTACCACCATACCATTGCGTTTAATAAAAAGATTCAACATCATCTACCTCTAATTTTAAAACTAAAGGAGACTTACGGAATCTCTCCTTTAGTTTTTTATTTTCGTCGGGGGTTCTCCCATTTTATACTCTCTTATCCAATACTTCAAATGCTGGCAATACAGCACCCTCAAGCAATTCTAAACTCGCGCCGCCTCCTGTTGAAGTAAAACTCATACCATCTTTATTTCCCGCCTTATCTACTGCATCTGCAGTATCACCTCCTCCAATCACACTATACGAATAAGTATCTGCGATTGTATGGGAAATACTAAAAGTTCCGCGAGAAAATTTCTGATTTTCATAAACACCAAGAGGTCCATTCCAAATAATCGTCTCGCAATCCCGAATCACTTCGTTAAATAGCTTCACAGTTGCAGGTCCAATATCTACCGCCATTAAACCCTCTTGAATATCCTGTGCAGGGCTGATTTTGATTTCTTTTGGTTCTTTGAGATTGTCCGTTGAAACAACATCTACGGGCAAATAGATTTTTACACCTTTTTCTTTTGCATTTCTTAGAATATTACGCGCCTCTTCTAATAAATTTTCTTCAATAAGAGAATTTTTCATATCATAGCCCACAGCTTGTAAAAAGGTATTGCTCATTGCGCCGCCGATAATAATCTTATCTACCACATCTAAAATAGATTTCAAAAGCGTAAGCTTTGAAGAAACCTTTGAACCTCCAACAATAAGCAACAAAGGACGCAAAGGGTTAGAAAGGGCGATAGCGAAAGAATCAATTTCTTTTTTAAGTAACAATCCTGCCACTTTTTCTTTGGCGAAATTTGCAATTCCATAAGTAGAAGAATGTTTGCGGTGCGCTGTGCCAAACGCGTCATTGACATAAATATCACAGAGGCTAGCAAGCTTTTGAGATAATTCTGGATTATTCTTTTCTTCTCCCTCGTGGAATCGGATATTTTCTAGTAACACAATACTGCCATCTACTAATGTATTTAAAGTAACTTGTGCATTTTCTAAATTATCCACAAAAACAACATCTTTAGCCAAAAGCCTTTCTAATCGTTTCAAAATATGCTTCAGAGAAAATTCATTGCTTCTACCTTGCGGACGCCCCAAATGGCTTACCAAAATAATAGACTTCGCACCATTGTCAATACAATAATTAATGGTAGGAATCGCCTCACGGATTCTTGTGTCATCGCTGATATTTAATTCGCTATCCATTGGGACATTAAAATCTACACGAATCAAAACCCGTTTATCTTTGATATTGACCTCACGAAGACTCTTTACATTCTGCATTTCTTGAATATTATTGCTCATTTTTGCCCTTTTTGTTCATTGTAGTTAAAAATTTTAACTCAAAATGGCTTAATTCCTATTATATCCCAATGCAAAAATGTAACAAAAATTTAATTTTTCAGTCAAATGTGCAAATTTTACGCGTTTGAAGTGAATTTAGAATTACGGAATGAGGATTTTAAACCCTTTTCTTTCTCCCTCTATAAGAGAAATTGTGCCTCCATGCGCCTCAATAATCTGCAAAGAGAGTGCCAAGCCCAAACCATTTCCTTTTAATTTCGTGCTTTTAAAAGGTTCAAAAAGAATCTCTGGATTCTCAATAGGCTTACCACTATCATAAATTCTAAAAATCGTATTTTGGGAATCCTTAATACAATCAATCTCTACAATTCCCTTTTCCTCTTCGCCCTCTTCTATCGCATCAATCGCGTTAAATAAGAAATTTTGTAGCACGATACAAAGCAAATCAAAATCCGCCTCAAAGGAATCGCATTCAAAATGGAATAAAAAATCAATATTTTTAGAATAAGTATAATAATTTAGTGATTCGTTGAGCTCCTCTTCAAGACTTTTGGGATTAATTTTTGCCTTATTGCAATGCACACCCTTAGAAAACAACAAAGTTGCCTTTACGATTCTCTCTACACGCCAAATAGATTTTTTAATCTCTAATACAAGGGTTTTATTTTTTAACTCCACACGATTTGCAAGCGTGGAGGCAAGCAAGGCAACTGAACCTACAGGATTCCTGATTTCGTGTGCTAAATGTGCAGAAATCTGACCCATTGAAGCAAGTCTTTCGCGCCTTTTCTCACTTGTAATATCTGTGGCAGAAATAATCAATTTATTTAATTTTTGATTGGCTTGCACCAAATAGACTTTTAGCTCACCAAAAGCTTCCAATTCAATTTCTTGCCGATTATTTTGTGATAAATCAAGCTTTTCTAATAACTCTGGAATCTCGCTAGCAAGGCTATTTTGATAAAAAATCGTCCCCTCTTGCTCTAGCACCCAAACCGCTGTTGGCAAAACATCTAACACTTCCTCAAAAAGAGCTTTTAACTCTACAAATTCCTTTTCTACTTCATAGGTTTGAGTAATCAGCTCCTTTAAACCTCTCGCAAAGGATTCCTTATCGCTACTACTTAAAGATTCTAGCAGATTTTGGTCTATCACTTATAAACCCTTAACGCCTTGTTTGCCTTGCAAGTCTTTAAGATAATCATAAAGTAAATCACTAAACCCAAAGCTTCCACTTAAACTATCGGCTAAAGTATCCCGATACATAGATTCATAAATATCGTGTCCGGGAGCTTTAGGAAAAAGAGATTCGTCCATTTTAAGCGCAGTATCTAGCATATTTTTGATAATCAATGCTTCAAAAGAGTCTGTTTGCTCTCTCAATCTTGAATCGTCATCTGTTTTAATAATGTTTGGCGTAGATTTTGCTGCGTCTAATAACTCTTTAGAATATCCACCGATTCCACTAAAATCAAGATTCATTTTAAACTCCTTAAATAATTTCTAAATCCGCATTAAATGCGCCCGCTTTTTTCATCGTTTCCAATATCGCAATCACATCTTTAGGAGTTGCCCCCATTCGTTGCAAAGCACGTGCTACACTTGAAATCGTCGGATTATTCGCACTTGTTACCATTGCACCTTGCGCACTAAAGGTTGCTCCATTGCCCATATCTACAGCTTCTGGGTCGTTATTTGGCTCATTGCTGACTTTAATCGTAATATTATTATGCGTTACAATAATTGGCGAAACCTCTACACCCATTCCGGCAATCACCGTCCCTGTGCGTTCATTAATGATGATTTTGTCTTCTTTAATCGCATCTACCTCTACTTCTTGCACGCGAGCCAAAAACTCTACCATACTCATTTCTTGTGGGCGTTGCAGTTTGATTGTGCGAGGATCTACGGCAGTAGCGACAGGAGTTTGAATCTCGCCTGCATTTTGAGGGTTGGGGAAAGCCGCATTGATACGCGTTTGAATTTGCACAGCATTTTGAAAATTAGATTCCTTTAAACTCAAAGTTGCATTAAGCTTATTATAAAGGTCATAAGTTACTTCACGTTCCACCGTTGCGCCATTAGGTAAAATACCTGCTAAAGGGTGATTCGCACTCCCTCCTCGCTCACTTTTACCCCCGATTCCAACCGCTCCTTGTGCTACTGCATAGATTCTACCATCTAAACCGCTAAGCGGGGTAAGCAAAAGCGTCCCGCCCTCTAATGATTTCGCATCTCCAATGCTAGAAACAACAATATCAATTTTGTCCCCTTGTCTTGCAAAGGCGGGGAGTTTTGCAGTTACCATTACTGCTGCTGCGTTTTTGGAGCTAATGTCATTGGGATCCACTTTGACATTCACGCTTTCTAACATATTTGAAATAGATTGCATTGTAAAAGTTGAAGTCGTCTTATCGCCTGTTCCATTTAACCCCACAACCAAACCATAACCAATTAATTGGTTATCACGCACGCCCACTACATTGACTAAATCGCCCACCTTTGCGCCAAAGGAGGGAATCGCAAAGCAGATGAATGCTAATAAAATGATTGGAATCTTACAAAATTGTTTCATTGCTTGAATATCCTTTTCTCGCTTAAACTACATAAGAATAAAGCAAAACTTGTTCCAAAATTATTCAATACACCAGATTGACTTAACTTAGATTGTTTTAAATGAGGAAGTTTTCTTGATTTCAAGGGATTCTGCATTTTCATACAGAACCCGAATTTGGATTATTTTGTTTGACCACTACGATGAGAAGGGTGCTGATAGTCGTTACCTTTGCAAGCATTAAATGCAAACATTAAGCCTAAGATTCCCAAAATGATTAAAACTTTTTTCATAACCTCTCCTTATTAGAATGAGTAATTATACAGATTTTTTATAAAATTGTCTATTGCTAAATATACTATGATTCCAAGCTAAAATTTAAATATAAAGGCGAAACAATGAAAGGAACAATCCTATCCAATGGAATCCTAAGAGCAGAAGATGGCAAACGTTATACTTTTAAGTTAGAGGAAATTCAAAATTTATCCAAATTTTCATACACAGACGAACATAGTTTAGATGGAATGGAAGTAGATTTTGAACAAGGCAAAGAGGACGAGAACCAAGCAACCTCACTTTTTATCCTTCCAACTCAAGAATCTAAAGTTACCACCCACCCCGCAGCCTAGCAGCACACAAACAAATAGCATAGAATCCGCTCAACAAAGTTTTTGCGAAGAAGTTGAAACGGGCATAGAATCAAAATTTATGGTTTTTCGTGGCGTTATTGAAAACTCTAGCGATTCACAAACTACACATACATTTGACGAGATAAAAGGTAATGCACGAAGAGTTACTGGTGCGATTAGCTCCCTCATACAAAAAGACAAGAGATTCAAAATGGGAGATAAAACCTTTATTTTTGATCTTAATGCTATTGGCAAACTCTCCCCTCTCCTTGCTTTGTCGGGCGCAGGTGCTGTTAGCCCGATGATGTCCGCATTTTCTAGCTCTAATGATATCAATCTTGAAAGTGGCGATGAAGTGATTGTCGCTGCTTTGAAAGACAAAAATACCGGACTTTACAGAGTGGAAACATTAAAAAATCTAAACAAAGATTATTACTTCTCTCACCTCAAACACGATAGCTTATATCTTACGCTGTTGGCAATTTTTGGTTTTATGCTTATTAATTATCTTATACTTGGATTGTTTATGTATCTCTCGGACAATAAACCCGCTATGCTAATGAATGGAATTTTTATTTGGTTGCCCTTGTTTTTCATTGGGAGATTCTTTGCTCTAAGGCTTTTTGGTGTTAAAAAAGGAAAAAGCTAGATAAATTTATCAAAAACTATGTCAAACCTTGAAATATTTTAGAATCTAAAATTCAAAAATATTTAAAAATTTCTTTGCACGCTCACTTTTGGGATTGCTAAAAAATTCCTGTGGCGTTGCAATTTCTGCTATTTTTCCCTTATCAAAAAACACGATTCTATCGGCGACATTTTGGGCAAACTTCATCTCGTGTGTTACAAGCAGCATTGTCATTCCCTCTCCCGCCAACTCTTTAATCACATCTAGCACTTCTTTTACCATTTCAGGGTCAAGCGAAGCAGTAACCTCATCAAAAAGCATAACGTCTGGATTCATACAAAGCGCACGCACAATGGCAACGCGTTGTTTTTGCCCACCGCTTAAGCTTTTGGGATATGCGTCCTTTTTTTGCTCCAAACCTACGCGGCGCAAGAGGCTTAAAGCCTCTGTAATTGCCTCCTCTCTTTTGCGATTCTCTACTTTCATTGGTGCTAAGATAATGTTTTCTAATACACTCAAATGAGGAAAAAGCTCATAATTTTGAAATACCATACCGATTTTTTGACGCACTTTTTTCCATTGCGCTTTTGAGCCCTCCCCACTAATTTGCGTGTCTTTGAAAAAAATCTTACCTCCTTGTATGGACTCTAAACCATTAATGCAGCGCAAAAAGGTGCTTTTACCGCAACCACTTGGTCCCAAAATAGCACAAACTTCTCCCTTTGCAACCTCTAAACTCACAGAATCTAGCACCAAATTGTCCCCGTATTTTTTCGTAATATTTTCTAATCTCAAAAGAACAGGATTCATCGCCTTAACCTTATATTAATTTTTTCTCTAAACTTCTGCTCCACAACGAGAGGGGATAGCATAGCGCGAAATACACCATAAAGATTCCGCCATACACCCAAAAACTCGCTGTTGGATAAGCAAGGAGATTCACTTCAATGATTTGCTGTCCGACTTTTAGCATATCACTCACACCAATGAGTGCTGCTAGAGAGGTTGTTTTTATCATTCTAGTAAAGAGATTTACAAGGCTTGGCAGAAGTCGCTTAAAACTCTGCGGAAAGATAATATAAAACTGCACTGCAAATTCGCTTAAACCCAATGCCCTTGCACTCTCGCTTTGATGTGGAGGCAAACTTGAGATTGCTCCGCGCACCAAGTCGCCCATTTCTGCGATTCCCCAAAGGCTAAAGACTAGGATACACGCGGCGATTCCGCTTAAATTTAAAAAGCTAGAAAAGCCAAAATAAACAATAAACAACCAAGCCAAAATCGGAATGATGCGGATAGATTCTAAATACAATCGGCAAATACTGCGTAAAATCATACAACGCAAAGTCATCAAATATCCTAAAATAAAGCCAAAAATGCAAGAAAACAGAATCGCTATCAGCGCGATTTGAAGTGTTACTAGCACACCTTGCGCGATTCTTAATATATTTTGCGGTAAAAAGAGTAATTCCATTAAAAAGTTCCATTTAAAATTTTATTTTTTACGCTATCATACCACTGCTTTTCATCGGTTGAAATCTGTGCTTGTTGCTCGGAATATAAAAATATTTCGCGCATTTCTTTTGGTGTTAATTTGCGTATCTTATACGATTTTTCTAACATATCAATTAGCACATTTAATTCCAGCGGAATAATGACTGATTTACCACCATAATATTGTATATTAATCTTATGTAGTGCGTAAAAATGCGCAATACAAGATTCATTAATTTTAGGTGCGATAAAAAAGCAATATGCTTCTTTGTTGATTGATTTTTTGAAGTGAGCCAAATGCCTTGAAACAGATTCGCTTTCCATCTCATATTGCCTATGTCCGCTTTGCATTGTAACTTCAACTATCACTCCAAACTCACCATAATCACAAGCAATATCAGGCATATTTCCACTGGCATTTGACATAGGAATCCCATTATCATCAAACTTTAAATTCGCCTTGATTTCACCACCATTGAGCATTGTTAAAGTTCGCCAAACATTCCATTCTAAAATCAAAGGTGCATCATACAACCTATTTTGCTGAATATCTTTAAACATTTCCATTACATTATCGTAATCTTTGTATGTCTTTAGGCTTTCAATTTGCCTTTTTAATGCTTGTTCTTTGCGAGAATTTATTGCGGTTGTCAATATCTCTTTTAATTCTTTAATGGAAGAGTTAGATATTTCTTTTGTAAATTGTGGAATCTCTGTAAGTCTTTTCAATAGCCTTTCTTTATCGTCATAATATAATTTCGGCTTGTTCTCATTAAACAAATACGCCTTATATTTAGCTTCATCTTTTATAAAATTTGGCTTTTTACTTATAGTTTTTAAAAAGAATTTCACTTCCGCCTTTTTATCTTGTGCGATAGATATAGAATAATTACTTTGTGAAATTTCCACCATACTTGTAGCCCTTAAATATCTAAAGGCTGCGTCTGTATAATCCCTTAAATTACTTGCTTTTGTTGTGATAAATTTTTCTTTTGAAATCTCTTTTGTCTCTCTTGTTTTAATCATTCCACTTGCGATTTCTAATTGATAAATTTTGGAGATTTCTAAATGTAAAATTTCGTTTTTAAAATCCTTATATCTTAACTTTGTTTGCGTTTTTTGCGCTCTAAAATCTTTAATTTTTGTAACAATTTCATTAAATCTATTATAATGAGTAAGTTGCATTCCAAATATCATCAATTCATCAAAGCTTAAATATTCCAAGCTATCAATCAACCTGAAAATTTCCAAATATGGCTTTACATTAAAGATTCCTTTAAACCCTTCTGTCTCCTTATGGTATGGAGATGGAAGCTGAAATTTTAATAATTGCCGCAGTAGCACTTCCTCTTTATTCGTAGCTTCAATGAAATTTATCCCTACTTTTGTGATAAGAATCACAGGTGATAAATCCACAAATCCTAATGACTTTGGTGCGCGATTAATGCGGTCTCTTGCGCTAAAAGCCTTATCGTTGATAGAGCCAACACCACAAAACTCATCGTGCTTTGCAAGTTCCTCCATAAATCTTATTTGTGATTCCATATTCCACTTTTGATTTTGAAAGTCAGATAATATTTTAACTCTGGTAGCATTTTTAGAGGCGTTCTAGGCGAAGTTGTAAAAAATAGCGTCTTGCTTCTAATATATGCCAAATTTAATCCTTTCTATAATTTGTTATTATTAGGTGCTTTGCGGCAGATTTAAATCTGTTTTTGATATTAACCGAATAATTTTTATCATATTCTTCTATGATATACTTACGATAAAGTTCCATAGTTAGCGGTGTTTTACCAATTACTAGCATTGTTTGGGAGGAGATATTTTTAAAATCACTTGCAAGCCGCCTATGCTCCGCCTCTCCAAAGCCATTTTTATAATCCTTATTGCCATAATCACTAAAAATGCAGTCATAAGGCGGGTCGAGAAATACAAAATCGCGTTCGTTTGCCATTTTGAAAATTTGCGCATAATCCTCATTGTAAATTTCGGCACTTTGCAGTAATTTATAATGCTCATCAGTGATTAATTTGGTATTAAAATGCTTATATCTGCCAAATGGGACATTATATTCCCCGCTTAAATTGTAGCGAATCATACCAGAATACGCAGTTTTATTAATAAAATAATACAAAACCGATTCCAAATAATGCAAACTTTTTTTGCCGTTAAAAGCATCTCGTAAATGATAATAAAGTGCTTCATTTGCATTTTCTATTCTTTTATTATAGTTTGCGTTTTTTAATGCCTCATATTTTTGCTGATTTTTCTCATAAATTCCTTGTAGCTCCATTAATTGAGCCCTTGCAAGTGTGCTGTTTTCCTGCAATTCCTTATAAAAACAATATAACTTTGTGTTAATATCATTGATAATTGCTTTGCGCGGTTGCAAATAAAAATACAACGCGCCACCACCAAAAAATGGCTCAATATATCGTGCGTATTTGTTAGGCATATTCTTAACAAAATATGGAATCTCTTTAGATTTTCCGCCTCTATATTTGATAATAGGATTCATAGTTTGCCTAAATATACCGCTTATAATGTCGTTCCAAAAGCGAAAACAAAATGGACAAAGGTAAAAGCACCACCAAATAGCAAAGCACGAGTAAAAGCAGAGTTTCATTTGTCTTATAATAACTGCCGATTAAGTCTTTGGTTACATACAACACATCTGCTAGAGCAATCGCGCTGACAACCGAAGTTTCTTTGAGCAAGAAAATTGCATTTGCAGCAATAGAGGGCAAACTCACCATTAGACTTTGCGGCAACACAACAAAGGCGATGAGTTGCCATTCATTAAGCCCTAAACTTCGTGCGGATTCTAATTGAATCTTGCCCACAGATTCCAATCCTGCGCGAAAAGACTCCGCCATATAACTTCCGCCCAAAAACACTACACCGATGAGGGCGCAAGCATATCCGCTTAAGTGGAATCCGATTTGCGTCAATCCATAATATAAGAAAAAAAGTTGAATGAGTAGTGGCGTGTTGCGCGAAAGCTCAATGTAGCCTTGCATTAATGCAGTGAAAAAACGCAATTTATAATATTGCGCCAAAGCAATCAAAAACCCCAAAAGAATAGAAAATAAGATTCCAAAAAAAGATAAATGCAGCGTCAGCCACAAAGCTTTAGCAAAGGTTGGAATCGCATTTTGCATAAAGGTAACATCAAGGTTCAAAAACAACTCGTGCAAATAAAATCCTCATATAAATTTCAATTATTTTAGCAATTTGTCGCGGATTATACAAAAAAGATAATTAATTTTTCGCTTGACTTTAAGTCTGTTTTGATACAATTCTGACTTTCAGTTTGTAAGGAGTAATCTATGACATATCTTTATGTAAAGATTTTTCATATTGTGGCGTTTGTATCGTGGATGGCGATGCTATTTTATCTCCCTAGACTTTATGTCTATCACGCGGAGCATTTAGACAACACCGGCTTTGTAGAAGTCGTCAAGATTCAAGAGGAAAAACTCTTTAACTTTATTGGCTATCCCGCGCTACTTTGCACATTGATTTCTGGGATATGGTTGCTTGTCTTAGAACCCACTTGGCTAAAAGGTGGCTGGATGCACGCGAAGTTCCTTATTATAGCTCTTTTACTTGCTTACCATTATAGCTTGTATCGTTTTTTGGTGGCTTTTAGAGAGAATCGCTGTTTTAAAAGTGGTAAGTTTTTCCGTGCTTACAATGAAGTGCCAACCCTCGCTATTATTTTTATCACGATTTTAGTTATTCTCAAACCTTTTTAAGGCAAAAATATGGAAAACCAAAAACTTTGGGGTGGGAGATTTAGCGCGAGTGCAGCAGAAATTTTAGATGAATTTAACGCCTCTTTGCCCTTTGATAAAAAGCTCTACAAACAAGATATTCTAGGCTCACAAACACACGCTAAAATGTTAGCAAAATGTGGAATCCTCACACAAAGCGAAGCAGAGAAAATCTGTGAGGGCTTGGAGCAAGTCAAAGAGGAAATGGAGCGAGGGGAATTTGAGTTTATCCTTAGCGATGAGGATATTCATATGGCAGTGGAGAAGCGACTGACACAAATCATCGGTGAGGTGGGCAAAAAGCTCCACACTGCGCGCAGTCGTAACGACCAAGTTGCCCTTGATTTTAGGCTTTTTGTGCTAGATTCCAACGACAATTTACGTGTGCTCCTTTTAGAACTCATTGATACCTTACTAGAAATTGCAAAACAACACACACAAACAATGTTACCGGGTATGACACACTTACAACACGCCCAACCTGTGAATTTTGGCTTTTTGATGTGTGCTTATGTCAGTATGTTTGCAAGAGATTTTGAAAGATTGGAATCCTCTTTTAGACGCAATAATTTTTGTCCTTTAGGTGCAGCAGCTCTTGCTGGCACTCCTTATGCGACAGATAGATTTTTCACTGCACAAACTTTAGGCTTTATTGCACCGACATTAAACGCCACAGATTCCGTGAGCGATAGAGACTTTGCGCTAGATTTTCTCTATGATTGCTCTATGATTGCAATGCACATTTCAAGACTTGCAGAAGAGCTTGTGCTGTGGAGTAGCTATGAATTTAAATTCATCACCCTAAGCGACGCGTATTCCACAGGAAGCTCCATAATGCCACAAAAAAAGAATCCCGATGTTCCCGAGCTTTTGCGCGGCAAAAGCGGACGCGTATATGGTAATCTCCTCTCGCTTTTGGTAGTAATGAAAGGCTTGCCGCTTGCTTATAACAAAGACACGCAAGAGGATAAAGAGGGCGTATTTGATAGTTTTGAGACATTAAGCATTGCGTTAAGAATCCTCAAAGACACCTTACAAACAATGACAATCAATACAGATTCTATGCTCAAAGCTTGCAAAAAAGGACATTTAAGCGCAACAGATTTAGCAGACTTTCTCGTGCAGACTTGTGGGATTCCATTTAGAGAGGCGCACCATATCACAGGAAAAGCAGTCGCCTTTGCAGAATCCTTAGACAAGGACTTAAGCGACTTAAGTGCGGAGGAATTATGCAGTGTGGATAGCGCGATTCCACAAGAGGCGCACAAAAGCCTAGATTTAGAGGCTTCTATGAATAGCAGAAACTCCTATGGTGGCACTTCCACACAGGCAACAAAAACACAGATTGAGAGCTTGGAAGCTTGGTTGCAACTTGCAAAAAAAGCATTACAAGACTCAAAGGAACCCCAAAATGCAAAATAAGCAACAAGAAATCATTGCAATGTTTGACAATATTGCAGGAAGCTATGACTTGGCAAACCGCGTGATGAGCTGCGGAATAGATATTGCTTGGAGACAAAAAGCTTGTCAGCTTGCCTTTAGAAACTTGCCACAAGAATCCCTATCCGCGTTAAATATTGCCGATGTTGCTTGCGGGACGGGAGATATGATAAGCCATTGGCACAAAAATACACTCAAAGAAAATGTGCGAATTCAAAGTATAATAGGACTAGACCCAAGTGAGGGAATGCTGAATGTCGCACGCAAAAAACTTCCCAATGTAGAATTTAAGCAATGTGAAGCAAAAGAACTCCCACTAGAAAACGCAAGTAAGGATATTTTAAGTATTGCCTATGGAATCCGCAATGTCGTAGAAAGAAAACGCGCTTTAGAGGAGTTTGCGCGGGTGATTAAACCAAATGGAATCTTAGTGATTTTAGAATTTACCAAATGTGAGAATCCCACGCTTTTCGAAAAACTTATGGGATTTTATACCAAAAATATCCTACCTTACATAGGTGGAATCGTTTCTAAAAACTATCGCGCTTATCGCTACCTGCCTGATTCCATTGAAGAATTTCTCACCGCAGAAAAGCTGAATAGCGAGCTACAAGAAGTAGGTTTTATGCCTCTTTATACCAAAGCATTTTCTGCAAATGTTTGCACCTTATTTATTGCTAAAAGGCTTTGATTTTATCCTCATAGAGTTTCTTACTGCGTCCTTGCGACTGAATCTTTTACAAAAAGCCACAATAAAATCCTACAACAAGGCAGGATAAAGGATTCTACTACGATTTAGGTGTATATTTAAAGGTTGGTAGCCCCAAATGATAACGAATTGCAACCAAGCGCGCAACAAAGCCAATAGAAAGACAAGCAATAATGATAAGATTCTGATTCATTGCAAAATAATTCGCACTAATCCATTCGCAAACTACATATAAACTGCCTACAAGCAAGGAAATGCTAGCATAAAGCTCTTTTTGGAATACAAGCGGAATCCTCGCACAAAAAATATCCCGCAAGATTCCGCCAAACACTCCCGTGATGACTGCTCCTATTACCGCCATTGCTCCACTTGGGTGCAAATCTATCCCCACACGCGCGCCAATTACACTAAAGACCGCAAGCCCCATAGCGTCTAATACTAAAAAAGTGCGCTCAAATCTAGCAACAAAATAAGGAATCCTTGTCGTCAAAATTGCCGCAAAACACACGATGAGCAAATATTCGGGGTGAGCCACCCAAGTAAGAGGATAATGCCCAAAAAGCACATCACGAATAGAACCTCCGCCAATCGCGGTTACACAAGCGATAAAAACCACTCCAAACCAATCCATATTATGCCTTCCTGCTGCTAACGCCCCGCTCATTCCCTCTGCAGTAATTCCTACAATATATAAACTCGTCAAAAGCATTTTAACCCCAACATCATTTTTATCTCCTTAAGATTCCATATGAAAAGTTGCGCAATTTATTTGTCGGAATCTTTGCTTAATGTTTCTTTGGCAATCTCTTGCAAAGTTCTTTTCAGACATTCCATTTCTTTACTCCACTCTTTCCATAATCCGCGCTTTTCAGCCTTTGCAATGCTTTCTAGCACTTCCAAATCTGCTAACACTGCGGATTCTGTAACATCAAAATACTGCACCACCGCATAACCATCACGCACTAACTCCGCATTAAAGAGATTCCCCCCGCGTTGCAAAAAACACCAACCGCTTTTATAGCCCAAACGATATTGCTGCTCCAAAAAAACCTTATTGCGCGTGTATTGCATCGCAAAATGTCGCATTTCCTTAACCGCTCTTGCACTTACTTCGCAAGTGTCATTTTTGAAGCTTTTGCTTACACCAGCGACACCATAAAGCTGACAATAAAGCATTCCATAGTCCTTGCTATACATACTAAAAAGTGTGGGCGCAAAAATATGCTTCATCAGTGCTTGTCTGCTAATAGGAGGTGTTGCAAAGGCAAAGAGGTTTGGACTTGCCAAACACAAGCCCAATAAAAGAACAAAAAGATTTTTAAGCAATTTTTGATTTTGCATTTTAAGATTCTGCCTTTAAAAGAGCATTTTATATTTTGTTTGAAATTGTAGCAAACTTCCACTTTTATCAAATTTTAATCCAAACAAAACTTAAATTCTTGACACATTAAGATAAAACGCGTTAAGATTTCGGGAATTTATGATTTTAAAAGGAAAAATATGCAACAACTCACCCAAGACGACAAAAAAAAATTGCTTGATTCTATCCGCACGATTTCGGATTATCCACAACCTGGAATCTTATTTTACGACATTACAACACTTCTAAACAATCCACAAGTTTTTCATTTTATTATCTCTCATCTTAAGACACATTATGAATCTTTTAAGATTGATTTTATTGCCGCGATTGAAAGTCGTGGCTTTATTTTTGGTGCAACTTTGGCTTACGCACTAGGAGTTGGATTCGTGCCGATTCGCAAAAAAGGCAAATTGCCTTATACAACGATTTCTGAAAAATACTCTTTGGAATATGGATTTAGTGAAATTGAAATCCATATTGATGCGTTTAAAAATTCAAAGAATCCATCCCCCAATGTGCTTTTAATAGATGATTTGATTGCCACAGGTGGCACGGCAGTCGCCGCAGTCAATCTCATTAAACAAGCGGGAGCAAATTGTTTGGAATCTTGCTTTATTTTAAATTTAGAATCCCTAAAAGGCGCAGAAAATTTGCGCAAAATTGTTCCGATTTATACACTTTTGGATTTATAAGAAAATCTTTATTTAAAGATTCTAAAAATATGAAATAAAAATATTTTGGACAAAATGTGTTAAAATTCTTAAAAAGGTTTTAAATTGAATCTCACAATGTTATATAGCAAAATTCATCGAGCAAGCGTGAGCGATGCCAACCTCAATTATGTAGGCTCTATCACCATTGATATTGAACTAATGAAAGCCGCAGGACTTCAAGAGGGACAAAAGGTAGATATTGTCAATATCAACAATGGTGAGCGATTCTCAACCTATGTGATAGAGGGACAAAAGGGAGATATATGCCTAAATGGTGCAGCAGCACGCAAGGTGCAAATAGGAGATAAAATCATCGTAATGGCGTATGCCACCTATACGCAAGAAGAACTTGCAACTTATACACCAAAAGTTGTGCTAGTAGATGAAAAAAACCAAATCATCGCAATTAAAAAGGAGTTGAAAAATGTTTGACCCGCAGGAGCTTGCCAAAACACTTGGAAACCTACAAGAAAAGCTTAAAGAAGCGCAAGAAGAGAGTAAAAACTTGACTTTCAGTGCCAAAAGTGGTGGGGGATTAGTTCATATCACAGCAAATGGAGAGGGAGAAGTCATTGATATTGGCATTGACGATTCTTTGCTAGAGGACAAGGAATCCCTACAAATTCTGCTGATGAGTGCGTTTAATGACATTTCTAAGAGTGTGGAGCAAAATCGCAAAAATATGGCGATGGGAATGTTGGGTAATTTAGGAGAGTTTCCATTTAAGGGGTTATGATGAATTTAATAAATTTCAAAAAACTTTGTTGGTTAGGATATGGAATCATTGTATTGAATTTGCCACTTGTTGCATACGACTTTGAAGCTTGCAAACAAAAGGCGGTTCTTTCAATGGAGCGCGTAGGCAACACTTATGGAATCGCAATCAAACGACTAGGGGATTTTACAAAAGAATCTGAAATCAACTTGACGCCCTCCAAAGTAGCCCTTTTTGTTTATTCTCCACACTCCACACCCAAAGGTTATAAAATCCTAAAACACGACCCATTTGTCGGAATGTATTTATTGGAATCTAAAAATGAATTACTCCCCATCTCCTTGCGTTCTATCAATAAAGAAATCCTAGAGGACGAAATGGCAAGCATTCTACCGCAAGAGGGCGTGAGTGGCAAAATTCAAACGCGTATGCAAAGCCCCATTGATTATGCAACGCTCAACACTCCAACCTTTCAAAATAGCCTTATTAGCACGGTTTGCGATCATATCTATGGAATTGGGATTGGTAAAAATCAATTTATTGAAAAAGCCTATTTAGAGCGATTTGTTTATAGTGATTCTGTTTATTATGGAGACATTGGAGTGCGCGTTTTTCAAAATAGTGAGGATAGAGTGGAAGTTAATCTCATTGACCCATTTTTCAGCGCGAATCCCTTTGCGTATGGAGATATTATTATGGCAATTAATGGCGAAACGATTCCAAATGTTGCACATTTTCATCGTGTAGTCTTTGATTTAAAAGAGGGTGAAAGCGTGCCTGTGCGTATATCACGCAATGGAGTAGTAATGGAGTTGCAGGCGCGTGTGGATAAAAGACGTGGAGGAATGCTCTTAAAAGAAGATTTTTTAGGGCGCGTAGGGATTGAAGTCAATAGCGATTTTGTGGTAACCTCTGTCGCACCTTATGCCAAAAATGGTTTTGAACGTCTAAAAGTAGGCGACAAAGTCTTGCGCGTCAATCAGCAAATTGTTCCAAAAGGCTATGATGCAATTATTCGCTTGCTTGGTAAATTTCCAGACAAAACGCAAAAATGGTTGATTTCGCGAGATGATTTCCAATTTTTTATCAATGTCAATCAAAAAGCACAACCCACAGATACGCAAGATAGCTTAATACAAGGACTTTTAAATGAATCTAATGCCTTTAGTCTTTGATAGATTTGAACATTATGTCAAGAATCAAGCTCCTAAAGTTGCGAGTTTTCACCCCCATTTTGAAGATGCCTTGTGGGAAATGGTTTTAAATGGCGGTAAAAGATTCCGTCCTCAACTGCTCTTAAGCATTGTCGCAAGCTATAAACCCAAAATGCTAGAAAAGGCTTTTGCCCCTGCACTTGCATTAGAGATTCTACATACTTATTCACTTATCCACGATGATTTACCTGCAATGGACGATGCACCCTTGCGCAGAGGTTGCCAAACACTCCACACAAAATACGGCGAAACAAGTGCGATTCTAGCAGGCGATGGGCTAAATACACACGCTTTTTATCTGCTTACAAAAGCAAAACTAAAACCAAAAACAAAGGTTAAATTAATCCAATGTCTAAGCTATAATGGCGGAATCTATGGTATGGTGCTAGGACAGGCACTAGATTGTTATTTTGAACATCAAAAACTTCCGCTAAAACAACTAAGATTCATTCATTTAAACAAAACAGCCAAGCTGATTGCAGCAAGCCTACAAATGGGTGGAATCCTTGCAGATTGCGACAAAAAGACGCGTAAATCTCTTTACAAATTAGGATTAGACTTGGGATTATTTTTTCAAATTCGTGATGACATCATAGATACCACACAAAGCGAACAAGAAGCCGGCAAACCCACACAGCAAGATACTGATAAAAATAGCTATGTAAATTTATTGGGATTAGAGGGCGCAAAAAAGGAAGCAAAAAATCTATCGGATTCTATTTTGACACAATTTAAAACGCTCAACCCAAAAGCCAACAAAATTTTAAATGAACTCTTAAGTCATTATTTTATTTTTTAAGAAGCAGTAATGAAACGCATTTTAATCACCAATGACGATGGTTATCAATCTCCGGGACTTTTAGCACTTCAAAGTGCGTTAAGCCCACTTGGACACATTATGATTGTAGCACCCGCAAGTGAAAAATCTGCCTGTGGGCACGGAATGACACTCACCCGCCCTTTGCGTTTTGTGGAGATAGAAGACGATTTCTACAAGCTAGAGGACGGAAGCCCTACGGATTGTGTTTATCTTTCTTTAAATGCGCTTTACCAAGAGGGATTTATGCCGGATTTAATTGTGAGCGGAATCAATATTGGCTCTAATATGGGAGAGGATATCAGCTATTCTGGCACAGCAAGTGCTGCAATGGAGGGCGTTCTGCACGGGATTCCATCTATTGCTATTTCACAAGTCTTGCAAGATAAAAATTATTTTGGATTTGATTTTGAACTCGCAAAACAAAGTATTTACAAAATAGCCAAAAAAATCCTAAATCACACATATCCTCTAGGTGCAAGAGAATTTTTAAATATCAATATTCCACAAATTTCTCCTAAAGACTGCAAGGGATTTAAAATTACCGAACTTGGAATCCGAGCCTATGGCAACGATGCGCATGTACATCGCAATCCTCGCGGAGAGGAATATTATTGGCTTGGGCTTCATCCTCTTGCATGGAATGAACGAGAAAACAACGAAACTTCTGACTTTGAAGCGACCAAAAATGGTTATGTTTCTATCACTCCCATTACCCTTGATTTTACCGCAAGGAATCGATTACGCACTTTAGAGGATTGGATTAGCGGAGGATTCAATGAATAAAAGATTTGTAAGAACTTTACCATTATTCAAAGAAGAGGGCTTAGCAAAGCTACAAGATTCCAAAGCCCTTATTCTTGGCGTAGGGGGTGTTGGGGGATTTGCGTTAGATTGCCTTTATCGCACAGGAATCGGTGAAATTTGCATTATAGATTTTGATTGTTTCGAGCCAAGCAATCAAAACCGCCAAATCGGCTCTTTAGGAGGAATCGGGCGCAAAAAAGTAGAAGTTCTTGCTGAAATTTATCAAGGTGTCATTCCCCTTGATGCAAAAATCACACGAGACTTTATTCAACAATTTGACTTTACTGCTTATGACATTGTTTTAGATGCGATTGACGACATTGACGCAAAAATTGCTCTTGCGCTTAAAGTCGCAAATCAGCCCGAATCTCCCACAAAACCTCTTTTGCTCTCTTCTATGGGAAGTGCTAAAAAACTAGACCCCTCACAGATTCAATTTGCGCCAATTTGGAAAAGTTATGGGGACAAATTTGCAAGAAAATTTCGCGAAGGACTGAAAAAGCAAGGTTTTAAAGGCAGTTTTATGGTAGCCTTTAGCCCAGAAGAGCCAAAATGTAAAGAGCTTGGGAGTTTCAGCGGAGTAACAGCAAGTTTTGGGCTACGTTTGGCGAGCGAAGCAATTGCAATGATTTTAAAAAGGAGAAAAGATGAAAATTTTTGAGGACGAAAATTGCGAAGAGTTTGAGGATGAGGAATACGACGGCTACAATTCAGAGTATGAAGATAGCGATAAATTCCTCTATGATGAGGACGATTACGATAGCGGAGAGGAAGATTACGAGGACACAGACTACTAAGGAGTAAAAATGGAATCCAAAATCAAAGTTGCTTTAATCCAACAATCCTATAAAGGTAGCAAATCCTCTACACAGCAAATAAGCACGCAAATGATAAAAGAAGCTGCACAAAATGGAGCGCAACTAGTTTTATTACAGGAACTTCATACGCAAGAATATTTTTGCCAAAGTGAAAATGTAGATTTTTTTGATTATGCGTTGAGTTTTGAAGCGGATTGCGAATATTTCAGTCAAATTGCCAAAAACAATAAAATTGTGCTTGTAACTTCACTTTTTGAACGAAGAAGTGCGGGGCTTTATCACAACACAGCAGTTGTGTTTGAGCGCGATGGAGGCATTGCGGGAAAATATCGCAAAATGCACATTCCAGATGACCCGGGATTCTATGAGAAATTTTATTTTACGCCCGGAGATTTGAATTTTACGCCTATTACCACAAGCTTAGGCAAGCTCGGGGTGCTTATATGCTGGGACCAATGGTATCCTGAAGCCGCACGCATTATGACATTAAAAGGAGCAGAGATTCTCATCTATCCCACTGCAATTGGTTGGTTCAATAGTGATAAAGCTGATGAAAAAGAACGGCAAAGGGAAGCGTGGATGGCAGTGCAACGCGGACATAGTGTCGCAAATGGAATCCCTGTTGCAACGATTAACCGCGTAGGTTTTGAAGCAGACAAAAGCGGAGTAATGGAGGGAATCACTTTTTGGGGTTCTAGTTTTGCCTATGGAGCGCAAGGCGAATTGCTTGCACTTGGAAGCGTAGAAAAAGAAGAAATTTTGTATTTTGAATGGGACAAGCAAAGAAGTGAGGAAGTGCGTAGGATTTGGCCATTTTTGCGTGATAGACGCATTGATTCCTATCAAGAGATTCTCAAAAGATTCTGCGACTAATGCAAAGCGACCAAGACAAATGGAATCTGCGTCATAAAAACAATCCGATTCCGAGTGAGCCTCTTGCTCTGCTGCGTCAATTCATTACCGCAGCCCCACGAGGCAAGGCACTAGACATTGCTTGCGGTATGGGACGCAATTCGCGCTTTATGCGAGATTGTGGGTTTGAGGTAGAAAGCATAGATATTTCTGACTTTGCGATTACTTCTTTGCAAAATGAACGCAATATTTACGCGCATTGCGCAGATTTGGATTCTTTTAAGATTCTGCCACAAAACTATCATATTATTTGCAATAGCTATTTTTTAGAGCGAAGATTGTTTCCTTTGATGTGTGAGGGATTAAAAAAAGGTGGAATCTTAGTCTTTGAAACTTTTGCCAAAAGCGAGATAGAATCGCACAATGCCTTTGCGAGTGATTCTAGCCATTTATTACACAAAAACGAACTTTTACACGCCTTTTTGGATTTAGAGATTCTATTTTATGAAGAAACTTTGATTCCGCGCGCCAAAGATTCCTCATTGGCTTTGGTAGCTAGATTGGTTGGCAGGGCGAACTAACGCATTTATTTGTAGCAAGATTTTGTATTGACATTTGCAACAAGCAAAAACACTACCCACAATAAAATCATTGACCGCCAAAGGCAAGAATCGCTGAACCCCAAGTCAAGCCACCACCAAAAGCGTCCAAAAGCAGTTTTGAACCCTGCTTGATTTTACCGCTTTCGTATAAATCATTGATAGCCATAGGAATGGAAGCAGCGGAAGTGTTGCCATATTTTTGCACAGTGAGGGCGACTTTTTCACTTGAGAATCCCAATGCCTCTCCTACTGCAGAAATAATGCGTAAATTTGCTTGATGTGGGACAAAAAAATCAATCTCGTCTTTGGAGAGATGATTTCTTTGTAGAATCTCTACCACATCTTTTGTCAAAGTTTTTACCGCAATTTTAAAAGTCTCATTGCCTTTCATTTTGATAAATTGCAAACGTTCTCTCAAAATTTCAGCACTTGCAGGATAACGACTGCCACAACCTGGTGTCATCAAAAGCTCTTGATATTGCCCATTTGCAGCACACTGCACATCTAATACGCTAAGGCTTTTATCCTCTGTTGCACGAATAACCGCAGCTCCCGCTCCATCACCAAACAAAACACAAGTGCTACGGTCTTCCATATCTAAAATACTTGAAATCTTTTCCGCACCAATAATCAAGATATTTTTGTAAGTCTGGGATTCTATGAAAGATTTTGCAAGAGAGAGGAGATAGATAAATCCGCTGCAAGCCGCTGCAATATCAAAAGCAGGTTTATTGATGATTCCTAAGTTATTTGCCACTACACACGCTGTTGAGGGCATACAAAAGAAATCAGGAGAGATTGTAGCAACAACCACCGCATCAATCACACTAATATCAATCTGTGCGCGCTCTATTGCGATTCTTGCGGCTTTGGTTGCCAAATCACTTGTTGCTTCATTGTCCTCTGCAAATCGCCTTTCTTTGATGCCTGTGCGTTTCGTAATCCATTCGTCACTCGTCTCAACAATTTTAGATAAGTCCTCATTACTCACGATTCTACTAGGAACATACGCACCAATAGAACTTAAAGACGCATAAATTGGTATTTTTACTGACATTTCTTAAATCTTATATTTCTCTAAAGCACTTAAAATTTTGTCATTGACATTATTTTCAACCGCTAAAATTGCTTGAAAAACTGCATTTTTCATCGCCTTTGCATTACTTTTTCCGTGGCAAATGATGACATTCCCATCTACTCCTAGAAGTGGCGCACCTCCATATTCCGCATAATCAATTTGTTTTTTAAGCTTTTTGAATACATTTTTCATAAACAATGCACCAAAGATTCCAATAGGAGAGGATTTAATATATTTCTTTAACAAAAAAATAATAGAATCCGCCACTCCCTCACTTGTTTTTAGCACAACATTACCGACAAATCCATCACACACAATTACTTCTACATTTGCGTCAAAGATATTGTTTCCCTCAATATTCCCAATAAAGCTTGGATGTTTTTTTAAAAGGTCAAAGGCAGCTTTTGTCATTTCATTGCCCTTGCATTCTTCCTCTCCATTTGCCAACAAACCAATCCGTGCTTTAGGATAGTTAAGAATCGCAGTTGCATACTCGTGTCCCATAATTCCAAACTCAAAGAGATTCTCTGGTTTGCAATCAACATTTGCGCCCGCATCTACTACTAAACTTTTTTGTGCATCTATACGTGGCATAAGCGTGCAAATTGCGGGACGAGAAACACCCTTTAAACGTCCTATCTTTAAAGTTGCAAGACTCATTGTTGCACCGCTATGCCCAGCAGAAACCACTGCGTCTATTTGTTTATTTTTAAGCATTTCAATTGCAAGATAGATAGAGCTTTCTTTGCGCTTGAGTGCAGAAGTTGCACCTTCTTCCATTGTAATAAAATCCGTGCAATGCACAATCTCTACCTTTTGCTTGCATTCTGCAGGAATAAGTGGCGCAATAACCTGCTCATCCCCAACAAGTACAAGTGCAAAATCGCGTTCTTTTAATGCCTGTAAAGCACCTTGCACAAGTGGGGAAGAGCCAAAATCTCCACCCATTGCATCAACGGCAATTCTCATCTGTAAGATTCCAATTAATTGTTTTTGTATTTTCCAGTAAATTTATTTACACGATGAGGCATTTTCCATGTTCCGTCTTTATCTTTTACAGGAACTGCTAATGTAATTTTATAATGTGTTCTTCGTTTTGCTGCTCTTGTTTTACTCACGCGTCTTTTTGGTACTGCCATTTTTTACTCCTTAAATTCATTTTCTTTAATATGATAATCACAGCGAATCATCTCTAATTCGCTCTGTAAAATTTCTTCAAAATCAATCTTGCCCTCTTTGCATTCCACAATTTCTTCAAAATGCTCACTATCTAAATGCACAATTGTATCACTTAGATAAAATCCTACAGGCTCTTCTAGTATTTTTTGATATTCTTCTCCACTCAAATCACAGACAAGAGTGATTACCCCGCTTAAGATTCCATTGAGTTTAAGCATATCGGGATAACTTTTATCACAAGATAAAACACCCTCCAACTTGACTTGATTCTCTTCAATGCAAAATCGGACTTTTTCTCCATTCTTGCAACTCTGAAATGCCTTTGTGAAAGCAATTTTATGCATTAACTAGCAAATTTCCTTTGTAGCAAAGAAAAATGCAATTTCTTTTTTAGCATTTTCCAAACTATCACTTCCATGCACTGCATTTGCATCAATACTCTCTGCAAAATCCGCGCGAATGGTGCCGGGTGCTGCTTCTTTTGGATTAGTTGAACCCATTAGTTCGCGGTTTTTTGCTACCGCGTTCAATCCTTCAAGCACCATAACCACAACTGGTCCGCTTACCATAAAATCTACCAACTCGCCAAAAAAGGGACGCTCTTTATGCACTGCATAAAAATCTTTTGCATCGCATCGGCTAAGTCTGATTTTTTTCATTGCTGCGATTCTTAGCCCATTACTTTCAAAGCGATCAACAATTTTTCCAATAACATTTTTTTTCACCGCATCAGGCTTGATAATGGATAATGTTTGCTCCATTGCTACTCCTAAAAGCCCCACTCTTTTGGGGCATATTTTAAAATAAAAGGATATATTATATTCAAAATAACCTGCATTTTTTATTAAATGTCATTTTATTTTGGATTCCATATTTATTCCCACACAAGAAATCCTAAAATCTCCGTGGTGCTTTAATCTTTAAAATCCTTAAATTTCTATAAAATCTTTCCACGCCAAAATTTGCTTTTTTGTCTATTTTATAAGACAACACTTGGAGATATTGTAATATCTCTTGTTTTGAAATTCCGCTTTTAAGTGCAGCTTTTGTTAGCAAAAAATGTGGAATCTTAATATGCTTTTTATAAAAAGAATGGATTAATTTTTTATAAAAAGAATGATTCTTTTTGACGCACAATCTCCCAAAAACAAAAGGTAAATGTTCCTTTTTTACCCAAAACTTGCCCAAATCCACATAATCTTTTTGATGGTTACTTTTCTGCTTCAAAACCTCTACAAGTGCTCTATCTCCTATTAATACACGTCCCTTTAAACCAAGAACTTTTAAAAGCGCATTAGAGGTCGCAGATTGATAATCTTCTCCCTTTTCCTTTGGCAAGCAAATTACACTTAAAACTTCCTTGCGTGCTACGATTCCAACTTGCGAAGCCCAAAAACGCTCTCTCCTTGCCCTAAGTGCCGTGATAGATGAAACAAATCCCGCATCAATGCGCCCAAACAAAAATTCACGATTCAACTTTGCAGGATAAGATTTTTTTTTGTTATAAAATAATTGAAAATGCGATGGCTTAGGATATGCCCGCACAAAAGTTTCAAAAGGCAAAAGATTAAGGTAATCAATTTTTCCAAAGCGCATAAAATCTCCTAAAAGTTTCTGATTATTTTACCATTTATTCACAATTTTATGTTATTTTTGAAACTTTAATTAAGTAATGTGTTACTAAAAATACGATACAATAAAAAATTATTTACAAAAAATACCTTAGAAATAGAGGAAGTTTTCAATGAATCCTTTACTTTTAGAGACTATTAATGATCTCCCACCGCTCCCTAAAACAGTGATGGAACTACAAGAATATGTTGATTCTAGCGGAGCAGATTTGGAGATTAGTAAAGTTGTTGCTATCATTTCTAAAGACCCCTTATTAATTGGTGAGCTTTTGCGTCTTGCAAACTCTCCATTTTATGGATTTTCTCATCAAGTTTCTACAATTCAACAAGTTGTCTCGTTGCTCGGAATTAGTAATATCAAAAATGTTGTTTTGGCGAACTCTATTCGGTCTAATTTTTCTATTGATGTTTCTCCTTATGGATTAGATACAGGAGTATTTTTAGCTAATTGTTCTAATGAAGTGGATTTCATCTCTACTTGGCTTCAAGAAGAAGACAAAGCACTTTCCAATGAGCTTGTGCCATGCGCTATGCTTTTGCGTTTAGGAATGATTTTGCTTGCAAATATGCTCCTAAAGTCAGGCAAAGCGAAGGAATTTTTAACCGAAAATCAAACAAATAATTTTCAAAATGTATCCGAACTAGAGAATCAATATTGCGGTATTGATCATGTGGCATTTCTAGGATTCTTATTTGACCATTGGAAGTTTGATGAAAGACTAATCCAAAGCATTACCCATATTGAAAACCCACACGCTTCTTCTAGCGAAATCAAAAAGAATGCCTACGCACTAGCAGTTACAAATTGTCTTTTCGAACCCTACAATCCCTTAAGCTCTTTTAATTCTAAAAAAGCCATTGCGCTTGTCAATGAAGCCACCAATCAAGGAGTGGATTTTAATATGGGAAATTTTCTAACCAAACTTCCACAAGCTGCTAAAGACAACTTGATGAAAGATGATTAGCATAGCACAATTGCGAGATTTTTTGCAGAATGTCGCAATTGTTGAATTCTTGTCCTTATTTATAATTGGAAATTAAATAAGTTCTTTTATTGCTCTTGCTCTTAATATGTTTGCTTTCAGTTTCTCGCGTCTGCTAAGACAAAAGCATTTAAAACTTTTCCACCATTAGATTCCAAACATTCTTTTGCCTCCATTAGCGTTAAGCCTGTTGTAACAATATCATCAACCAATACGATTTCTTTGCCCCTTACCTTGCGTTTAAGGCAAAAATTGCGCGGATTTGCTTGACGAAATTTCAAACTTTTTCCTGCATAAGATACAGGGTTTTTGGCGTATAATGTCTGATAGAGTGGCGTCAATCCCACCTGTTTTAAATGATACAACAAAATTGCATTATGTGCGTAGCCTTGTGTGCTGATTTTATCATCAATTCCCACAGCATAAGCGTTAAGCGGAATCTCTAGAGTATTTTTCAAATATTGACTTGCTTTTTTTGCCAAGATTCCATAGACTTTACTACCAATCACTTGATATTTAGCGTGTAGCAGATACTCAATCTCGCCAAAAGCAAAGAAACTATAAATTTTAAAGCCCTTTATTTCTCTATATCGCGGAGTAATATGGATTGCATTAAAGCAGTTTTTGCAGAAAGTATAAAATGTCCAATTTCCACAGAGCAGACAGCGCATTAGCTCTTTATAAAATCCACAATTTTTGCAGTAATTTCTGCCCGTGATAAATCCGCTTGCAACAAAAGCGATTCTATTTCAAGCTTCAAAATTACCTCTTTCAAGGCTTCTTGAAGTTCAAGCAAATAAGAGATTCCACGCTTTTCTATCTTATCCCAACTTTTTGCGCTCAATCTCTCCTCTAAAACCTCTTGCGTCAATTCCAATAACACAACTTTATTAGGCACAATTCCGCCTGTGGCAAAAAAATTCAAAGTGCGCAGAATCTCAAAATCAAAGTCTTTCGCATAAGCAATTCCAGAAATCAAACTTCTATCACTAATGATGAGTTTATCTGCATTTGGTTTTAAGATTCTCTCACTATGCTCTGCTCTATCAGCCAAAAACAACAGCATTTCTGTCTTTGATGTGCAATGCAAATCGTGTTCAAGTAAAGTAGAACGAATCTCTCTGCCAATCTCTGTCGCGCCGGGCTCAAAAGTGAAAAGGGCTTCTTTAAAAATCTCTTTTAGAGCTGCAATTTGTGTGCTTTTTCCACTCGTGTCAATTCCCTCTATCGCACAATACATCTTAATCCTTTAAGAGGGAATCTTTCGTTTTAGATTCCGCATTCCAATCCACAAAATGAGGCAAACTTGCAATATGCACCTTAACAGAATTTGGCACAAGATGCGCAATTTCCCCTCCGTGTAAAAGAATAGAACGCACCACCGTGGAGCTAATAAAGGCATTTTGGAGCGAGGGCATAAGGTAAATTGTTTCCAATTCACGATTCAAAGACGCATTGGCATATCCCATTTGCAATTCATATTCAAAATCACTTACCGCCCTAAGCCCACGCACAAGGATATTTGCATTATTTTCTTTTGCAAAATCCGCGATGAGATTCCTAAAAGGTTGCACACACACATTGCAAGAAATATTTTTGGAATCCTTAATCGCCAAATTCACCATTTTGACGCGTTCTTTAAGAGAAAATAAAGGGTGTTTGCTATCTGATTTTGCAACAGCAATAATCAACCCATCAAAGAGCTTGCACGCGCGCTCAATCACATCTAAATGCCCTTTTGTAATCGGGTCAAAAGTGCCAGGATACACTGCGATTTTTGACATTAGCCAAAGCTCCACGCAAGGGTTTTTCCCGCATAAAGCGGGACGATTCCCTCTATGACTTGCGGAATTGTCATTGGTTTTTTAATCAACTTTACTTGCTTGTCAGTTGCGCGGATTCCATAAATTTTTTGTGCATTACCGCTTATGAAGTTTTCTAAATTTTCTAGACTTTTATGTGTCTCAAAAAGCGTCGCGAGTGCCGGGAGCAAAATTGGTGCAGTAAAGATTCCTGCCGCACCTTTGGCATTTTCTTTGTTACTTTGCAAATGGGGAGCAGAATCGCTACCAAAAGAAAACTTCTTATGCGCACTTAAGGCAATCTGCAACAAAGCATCTTTGTCCTTTGGTGTCTTTAAAATAGGCTTACAAAAACAATGAGGATTCAATGCTCCTCCAATAACATCTTCTAAGCTCAAACTAATATGGTGTAAAGTCAGTGTAGCATAGAGATTGTCATATTTTTCTACCACAGCAATAGAACGTCTATCACTCAAGTGCTCAAAAATAATTTTTAGGCGCGGAAAAGTCTCCGCAAGTTCTGCAAACACCGCGTGGAATTCCGCTTCTCGCTCTAAAACAAAGCCATTACTCTCTCCGTGAATACTCAAAATTAGCCCAAGCTCTTGCGCAATCTCTAAAATCTCTAAAATTTTCGTATTAAGAATTTCGCTTACACCATTCTCGCTTCCTGTTGTCGCCCCTTTTGGATAGAGTTTAATAAAGAGAATATCCTTTTCTTTTGCCTTTTGAAGCTCTTTTTTGTCTAATTTTTCTGTGAGATATAAAGACATCATTGGATTGAAATTTTCATCTCCGCAAGCCTTTAAAATTCTCTTTTGATAGGCAAGCGCGTCCTCTACATTTAGAATCGGTGGATTGAGATTTGGCATTACAAGCGCACCACTGAAGCTTTGTGCAGTAAATTTCGCGACACTTTCAAGAATCTCTCCGTCCCTTAAATGCAAGTGCATATCAAAGGGAGATTGCAAGACGATTTGCTCCATTATTGCTCCTCTTTTTTGAAATTGTCTAGTAGTGCTAAAAGTGCTCTTTGATACATTGCAACTGCTTCCTTGCTCTTGGCTTCAAAACGCGTTACAAGCACAGGTGTGGTATTGCTTGCCCGCACAAGCCCCCAACCTTCTTCAAAAATCACACGCACTCCATCAATTGAAATAATCTTAACGATTTTAGGGAAATTTGCAGGGAGTTTGGAAACATCGTTTAAAATCTCTTTTAATCGTTCTACTTGCGCAAATTTTTCTTCTTCACTCGTTTGAATTTTGATTTCATCAGTAGAATAGAGTTTAGGCAAAGATTCTAGGACTTTATCAAACTCTAAGCCCTTTGTTTTCAGCAATTCTATAACACGTAAAGCTGCATAAGTTGCGTCATCATACCCAAAATATCTATCGTTAAAGAAAATATGCCCACTGACTTCAAATGCCATATGCGCACCACTCTCTTTTAATTTAACTTTCAAATTGCTATGCCCTGTTTTATACATTATACTCTGTCCGATTCTATCAATACTTTCATACATATTTAATGAGCATTTCACTTCACCAATTATAATAGGGTGTGGAATCGTTTGTGCAAAAATAATCGCAAGCTCATCACCTTTATAGACTTTTCCTCCCTCTCGTGTATGTTTAATCACCGCCAATCTATCCCCATCGCCATCAAAGGCAAACCCGATTCCACCTCTTGCTGCCACTTCTGTTTTAAGGTCTTGCAAGTTCTTTTCTTCACTAGGGTCTGGGTGGTGGTGAGGAAAGTTCCCATCAGGCTCCAAAAATAATCCTTTAAAGCGAATATCCAAACGTTCCAAAATGCGTGCGATTCCAACCCCTGCGATTCCATTCCCACAATCCATAGAAATAGGTAAATCAAACCCTTTTAAATGCGCAAATTCATTTGCCAAATAATCCACATACAAATCTAAGACATTCAGCTTTTGAGGAATTGTATTTTTTGGAATCTTTTTGGCAACCTCCTCAAACTCAAGTGTGTAAAAGTCTTTTTCTAACGCATAAATTGCATCACCAAAAAATGGTTCTTTGCAAAGAGTAATTTTAAACCCATTGTATTTAGGAGGATTATGCGAACCTGTAATCATCACACTTCCTTCAAGTTGCAAAGTCTGCGATTGTACTTCAAACTCACTATACAAGGCAAAATATCCCACAGGAGTTGGAATCCTCCCTAGATTATACGCACAAGCTCCGCTTGCAAAAACACCCTGACAAAACCAATCAAAGATGATTTCTGAATGCACACGCGCATCATAACCCACACCCAAATTTCTGCCTCCCCTTTTTTGCAATTCTAGCCCCAAAAGATAACCAATGCGCGTAACATTTTCTCGTGTTAAATCTTCATTGTAGATTCCGCGAATATCGTATTCTCTAAAAATCGTTAATTTTTGCATTATTCCCTCTCCTGTAAATTTTCCAAAACTTCCATTCCCTTGATATAAAGCGCAAATGCCTCTCTAACATATAAAATTAAATTTTGCGCTAAAAATTCCTCTGTTTTGGGGATTTTAAACACAGCAAAATCAGCAAAATTTCCGACTTTTAATTCTCCAAGCTTCCAATCGGTATTCAAAAATGCGTTGCGTGTTACACTAAGCAATAATTCCCTCGCAAGATACTCTAAAGGCATATCACTATATGCAAACAAGGCGATTTTTAACTCATCTAACAAAGAAAGAGAATTATTGGAGCTTTTGCCATCTGTCCCCAAACAAAACGGAATCCCACATTCTTGCAATGCGTTAAGATTCAAGAGCTTGGAGTTTAACAAGCGATTAGATTTAGGGCAAGTAATGATTTTGCCTTTCATTGTGGTAATTTCCCTTAAGATTTGAGAATCCGCTTCCAAACAATGCACAAAATAAATATTTTTTGTATCCTTAAAAAACTCCAAAAAACCTTGCACATCATAAAAAGATTTAGGATTGCTCCCAAAAAATTTTTGATAAAACTTTTGGAAATACCCGCTACTAGTTTCTAGCCATTCTTTCTCCGCTTGAGATTCCAAAAAATGCACGCTTAGAGGCAAATTTTCCTTTTGTGCAACCTGAAGTGTTTTTTCAAGCAGTTTTGAATGGACAGAATAGGGAGAATGAATTGCAACCGCTGGGATAAAACGCTCATTTTGCACAGATTTAGAATCCTGCAAACGCGCAAGAAAATTCTGAAACAAAATGTCCAAAACTTCTATTTTTGAACCAATAACTTCATTAAAATAAAGCACACGCAAAGGAGAATCTGCCAAAACTTCCAAATCATATCCATAACTTGAAACTGCCCCTACAAACCCCACACCACTTCGCAAGCATTCTGTAATTCCTTGTTGCATTGCAGTTTTTAAATTAACACCCATTAATTTTTCTTGCATTAAAGTTTCACGATTCACAATCACGCTATCTAGCCATTTTCCAAAATCCCCAAAATGCAAGATTCCTTCATTTTGACTAAACTCCAAATGTAAATGTAAATTTGCTAATGCTGGCGTGATAGCGCAGGATTCATAATATTGACTTGGAATATCGGGGTATTGTTGGCATAAGGAAGTATAGGAATCTATGGCGATAATTTCATCGGATTCAAAGCAAACCCCACCTCTTTTGAGGACGCGAAATTCTGCATCACAAAGCACTACAAAATCCGCGCCAATAATTTGCATTATGGATTCGTTCCCATTGATTGATTTAGGTTAATATCTAGTTTGTTGTATGGAATCTCAATACCCTCTGCATCAAAACGCAATTTAACCTTTTGCTGCATTGCAATATTTGCTGTGAAATAGTTCTCACTCCTTACCCAAAAACGCACAATCAAATCTACACTACTTGCATTTAAAGCATTCACACCTATAACAGGTGCGGGCTCTTTCAAAACAATTTCTTCTTGCTCTAAAATCTCTTCTAAGATTTGCTTCGCCTTTTGCAAATCGCTTGCATAACCTACGCCAAAAATCAAATCCATACGACGCGTTGCATTTGCATTCACATTGATAATAGGCGCACTGACAATACTAGAATTTGGTAAAACCACCACTTGATTATCTGGAGTGGTGAGCTTAGTTTGAAACAAATTAATAGAATCTACTTTACCCGTAATAGAGCCAACAGAAATCGTATCTCCTTTGTTGAAATGACGCAAAACCACGAGTAAGATTCCACTTGCAAGATTGGATAAAGAATCTTTCAAAGAAAGAGCAATTGCCAAACCTGCAGTTCCTAAAACTGCAATAATAGAGGTTGTTTTCACACCCAAATTTGAAAGCGCAGTGATAAAGGTCAAAATCAAAACTGCGACAAAAACAACATTTTTTAGAAATTCTCCTAATGTTTCATCTTTTGTTGCTTTAATCACAGCTTTTGAAATATATTTTGACAGAATCCTAGAGAGATAATATCCAATAACCAAAATAAACAATGCACTAATAAAATTAGGCAAAAAGCCAAAAAACCAATTTTCAAATCTCTCATAAACTAAAAATAATTTTGCTTCCATACAACTCCTTTCAAGAATGCGTGTAAAATCCTAAGCACTGCTTTCCCTCAACAAACATTTCTTTCACAACGCCATAAAAAATCCAATCATTATAAGGCGAATCGGGATTATCCATTACACAAGTTTCTTTTGGATCTATCAAAATCAAATCCGCATCGTAACCTTCCGCAATCAATCCTTTTTCGCTAAAACCTAACGCACGAGCTGGATTCAAGCTTAAAATCTTGCTTAACTCGCTTAAGTTCATACGCTCATTTTTAACAAATAATGTATAACACATCGGCACGAAACATTCAATCATATCTATACCAAAGGCAGCTTCTTCAAAGGCAAGGTCTTTTTGCGCTTGAGACTTCGCAGATTGCAAAGAAGTAATCAACTCAATCTCTCCTCTTTTGACTCTTTTTAGCAATTTTGTGCGCGTAGATTCGGACTTCAAAGGTGGCTTGATTTTTGCTGCGGTGTTATAATGATTGCATAGATTCTCTGTTAGCATTAGATGGTGAATGGAGGTTTGCAAAAAAAGGTGTGGGGTCTTGGTTTTGGAAATAGATTTGAGATGAATATTTTTGACTTCCTCAATAATTTCTACACTGCGCTCTGTTGCGAGAGCCAAAAAAACTGCTTTTACACCCATAAATCTTGCAACCTCACTCATTTGCGCAACCTCTTTTGTTTCACTTAAGGTTGGAATGGCGGGCAATCCAAGTCTTGAGGAAAGCTCTCCGTCATTCATCACTCCATTTGCGCTTAGCGATTCGTCCTCACAAGAAAAAAACATCGGCACATCAAACATTAGTGCAAATTCGCAAGCACGTCTTAGCAGATTGCCATCAATGTTGGATTTTGCAAAGATACCTTTCGCTCCTTTCTTATGCAGAATCGCAAGTTCATTTAAAGACTTTGGATTTTCTACATTCACGGCGTCTGAAATGCCCAAAATTTGCGCCTTAAACTCATCTTTCAATGCGTGGAGTAGCTCCAATCCCAATTCACTACTTGAAGTCGGCTTACAATCTGGAATCAAGACTGCTTGAGAAATTCCACCAAGTGCGGCTTTGCAGGAAAGTTTCAAAAGATTTTCTTTGCTTAAAATTGAATTGCTTACGCGTGTATTTAAATCAATCGCGCCCGGAAGCAAAATAAGATTATCTGCTCCCAAAACCTCCTCGCCACTCTTTGGCATAATGCTTCGCTCTACTGCGACAATCTTACCTTTTTCTATTCGGACATCGCCTCTTTGTTCGCCATTTGCATCACAAACCATCGCACCTTTGATTATCATCACGCGCCCTTTTAAAATTAATTTGGCAATTATGGCAAATTTAAGCTAAAAAATAATTTTAAGATTGCAAATTTGCTAAACCTTGTAAGGAATAAAATGACAAGGCAATTTCTTATAATGTTTCCATTGTGCCATTGCGAGAAGTTGCATTATATAACTTCGTAGCAATCCATAAACCAAATCTCACAAGGACAATCAACCACTTTTATTTATCCATCTCCTCACACATTCTCTCAAACTCTTGATAATATTTCCAAGACTCTACAATGTCAGGACGATGAGACTTGATATGCCAATAATCTTCATCAAATAACTTTTTATAATCTTTTCGTATTGCATCATTTTCTTTAAAATAATTTAAAATATCCCTTTCATTTAACTTTAACTTTAATTCCTCTATTTCCTTCTTTTCGAGAGTTTTCATATATCCTAACATATAAACTTTAAATGCTTCAAAAAGCTCATCATTGATATTTATATCACTTTTGACATACAATGCTACTTCATAGGGAAGCTGATAATTTCTATTTCCAAAAACTTTTCTTGTAAGATTTTTATAGTCTTGATTGTCAAAAAATAACCTATCATTTTTCAATGTTACAATAATTTCTATGGATTTGGAATCATTTAAACTATCCTTTGAAGTGCAGACCATACCACCTAATTGATACATGCTTTTTATATCCTCATCATGCAAAAATAAACTAAAAGGGAAATAAACATGTCTATCATTCCCATTGGCTTTTACCTCAAACACTTCACGATTTAATGGCGAATGGAATCCTAGCTGTCGCGCCAAAGTACAAAATGTATTAAAACCATTTTCAAGACTAATACTAGAAAAAGGCAAATACCGCACATCATTTAAACCATTTTGTCTCAATAATGCAATCTTTTTTCCTAATAGATTATGATTTCCATCGGAATATCTTTGCAATAATTCAACTTGCGGACGCTCTCCCTTAGAATATATCAAAGAGGGCATTATTGTTTCATAATCATAAGTTAAATTAATTCTCCTATACACACTTGCACAACAAGCTCTATTATCCAAATGATTTACAAAAGGCTTAAGCAAAGAGATAGGATCTCTTACAACGCACAACAAAGGCACATTGTGTGTAATAAGATAATAAAGTTTATCGTTCTCCCAACGATATGCTCTTGTCCAAATCGCACAATAATCATTACCGCCTACCATATTTTTATAGTTTATCAAATAAGTCTCTTTGTTTGTGGTGAATCTATGATTGATTCTTATTTGACATTCAGCAAAAAATCTTAAAGTGGCACCTGCTCCACACCCATGTATTGACAACCACACAAACCCATACCCCCTCGGCAATGGCAAATTCAAATCCCAAGCAAGTTCCGCAGGGATACTCTCATAACTTAAGTTTGGATAAGGTTGGATAGAATCTCTATTCTCTCTTTGGGATTCTACATTGCATTCTTTAGATTCTCTCTTTGCATTCAATCTATCAGGATTCAGTAAAGGAGGATAAGGGTGATTCGTGTTAATGTATTGTTCTTTAAATTCTTTAGAGTTAAGCCATTGCAGGATTTCCTCTTTGTGTTTTAAAAGGAAAGGTGTTTGAGTAGAAAAAGGAATTTGAGAAAAAAGTTTAAAAAAGAAAGATTCTATCTTAAAAGAATTG